>JBQCGO010000175.1:0-6053 GCA_051955575.1 Burkholderiaceae bacterium | reverse complement strand
CCGGCAGCGCCAGCGGTACTTCGAGCAGCCGCTTCGCCTCGGACTCGTAGTTCGAGAACAGCGAAAACAGGAACTCGGTGTTCGAATATTCGAAGTTGTAGGTCGACTGCTCGACCTCGTTCTGGTGGAACACGTCGCCGTAGGTCAGCCGCCGGGTCACGCCGTTCTCGACGCTTTCGGTCCACACCAGGTCGTACACGTTCTCCACGCCCTGCAGGTACATCGCCAGCCGCTCGATGCCGTAGGTGATCTCGCCCAGCACCGGCTTGCAGTCGAGGCCGCCGACCTGCTGGAAATAGGTGAACTGGGTCACTTCCATCCCGTTCAGCCAGACTTCCCAGCCGAGGCCCCAGGCGCCCAGCGTCGGGTTTTCCCAGTCGTCCTCGACGAAGCGCACGTCGTTCTTCTTCAGGTCGAGGCCGAGCGCTTCCAGCGAGCCGAGGTAGAGGTCGAGGATGTTTTCCGGCGCGGGCTTCAATACGACCTGGTACTGGTAGTAATGCTGCAGCCGGTTCGGGTTTTCGCCGTAGCGGCCGTCCTTGGGGCGGCGCGACGGCTGCACGTAGGCGGCGCGCCACGGCTCCGGGCCGATCGCGCGCAGGAAGGTCGCGGTGTGCGAGGTGCCGGCGCCGACTTCCATGTCGTACGGCTGGAGCAGCGCGCAGCCCTGGCGGTCCCAGTAGTTCTGCAGCGTCAGGATGATCTGTTGAAAGGTCGGCATGGTGGTCGGCGCGGTGCGCCGGAGGTCGCCAAAACCAGCGATTTTAACGGCTTTTCCCGCCGGAATGCGGCTTGCGGCGGCCTGCGATTCCGGCGCCCGCGAGCAGCAGCGCGCACAGCGCGACCGTGCCGAGGTCGCCGGTCGCGACGTAGGGCGTCGCGCCGTCGTAGCCCTGCACGGTGGCCGCCAGCGTGCCGCGGGTGAACGGCTGCAGCTCGTCCGTGACGCGGCCTTTCGGGTCGATCGTCGCGGTCGCGCCGGTGTTGGTCGCGCGCAGCATCGGCCGGCCGGTTTCGAGCGCGCGCATCCGCGAGATCTGCAAGTGCTGCGGCAGCGCGATCGTGTCGCCGAACCAGGCGATGTTGGACATGTTCAGCAGGATCGTCGGCGCGGGCTTGCCGGCGTCGCGCGCGGCGCGGATCTGGCGCGCGATCTCGCCGCCGAACAGGTCTTCGTAGCAGATGTTCGGCATCACCTGCTGATCGCGCACCGCGAACGGCGGCTGCACCACGTCGCCACGGTCGAAGTCGCCGAGCGGGATGTGCATCATGTCCACGAACCAGCGGAAGCCGGTCGGGATGAATTCGCCGAACGGCACCAGGTGGTGCTTGTCGTAGCGGTAGGCTTGCGGACCGGCCGGCGGGATGCCGATCGCGCTGTTGGTGTAGTGGCCCGGCGCGACGCTGGCCGGCAGGCCGACCAGCAGGCGGCTGCCGGTGCGGCTGGCGAAGCCGGCGAGGTCCGGCAGGTAATCCGGCGGCAACCGCGAGCTGATCAGCGGCACCGCGGTCTCGGGCGTGGCGATCAGGTCGGCCGGCGCGGCGCCGATCATGTCGCGGTAAAGCGCCAGCGAGGCGCCGATTTCCTCGGTGCTGAATTTCATTTCCTGCGCGACGTTGCCCTGCAGCAGCCGCACCCGGATCGGCTGGCCGTGCGGCGCAGTCCAGTCGGCCGCGCGCAGCCCGAAACCGGCCGCGAGAATCAGCAGCGGCAGCGCGGCCCGGCGCCAGCCGGTCGTGCCGACCGCCGCGCCGGCGATCAGCGCCGACACCAGCCCGATGCCGTAGACGCCGACCGCCGGCGCGTAGCCGGCCAGCGGACCGTCGGTGTGCGCGTAGCCGCTCGCCAGCCACGGAAAGCCGGTCAGCAGCCAGCCGCGCAGCCATTCCGACAGCGCCCAGCAGGCCGGGAAAACCAGCAGCGCGACCGCCGCGCGCGGCAGTCGCCAGCGATCGCGGATGCCGATCACGGCGCCGCAGGCGACCGCCGAAAACGCGCCGACGTACAGCGCCAGCAAGACCACCGCGAGCGCCGCCATCGGGCTCGGCATGCCGCCGTAGCGGTGCATGCTGACGTACAGCCAGTGGATGCCGCAGACCGACCAGCCGAAGCCGTAGGTCCAGCCGACCAACGTGCCGCCGCGCGCGGTCGACGCGCGCAGCAGCAGCGCCAGGAACAGCGCGAGCAGCACGATCTGCAGCCACCAGAGGCCGAACGGCGCGAACGCGAACACGTTCAGCGCGCCGAGCGGCAGCGCGAGCCAAGGGAGGGACGTCGCCGGCGGGCGGCGGGAAAGAAGCGGCATGGATGTCCGGGGAAGAAAGGCAGGACGCGCAGCGCGCGGCCGGTCAAGCGCGGATTCTACCGGGTGCGGGGAGGAGAGGGCCGGCAGGGCGGCGGTTTCGGCGGCTCCGGCAATTTCGGCTTCGGCCTCGACGCAGCGGGCGGATCCGCGGGTCGGAACGCGCGGGCGGCTCGCGAACGGCCGCTCAGAGTCTGTTTGAAAACCTACTGCGCGGCCCGATTTCGGCCCCGCGATGCTCGCCGTACCTCGCGTACGGCTGCGCTTCTCGGACCGAACTCGAACCGCTCGCTACGGTTTTCAAACAGCCTCTCAGGCTTCTTCCTGCTCCGGCACGACTTCCGGCAGTTTCTCGACCAGCAGCACGTGCACCTGCCGCGCGTCGGCGCGCAGCACTTCGAAGCGCACGCCATCGATGTCGAACACGTCGCCCTTGCGCGGCACGCGGCCGAGATGGTTGGCGACCAGGCCGCCGATGGTGTCGACGTCCTCGTCCGGGAACGCGGTGCCGAGCGCCTCGTTGAACTGCGCGATCTCGGTGAGGCCGCGGATGCGCCAGCGCTGCACCTCGCCGCGATCCTTGACGCCGAGGATGTTGTCTTCTTCCTCGTCGAAGTCGTATTCGTCCTCGATGTCGCCGACGATCTGTTCCAGCACGTCCTCGATCGTGATCAGGCCGGCGACGCCGCCGTACTCGTCGACCACGATCGCCATGTGGTTGCGGTTGGCGCGGAAGTCGCGCAGCAGCACGTTGAGGCGCTTCGATTCTGGGATGAAGACCGCCGGGCGCAGCATGTCGCGCACGTCGAACGATTCTTCCGCATAGTAGCGCAGCAGGTCCTTCGCGAGCAGGATGCCGACCACCTTGTCGCGCTCGCCCTCGACGGCGGGGAAGCGCGAGTGCGCGGTGGTCAGCACGTCGGGCATCCATTCGTCGATCGGCCGGTTCAGGTCGATCACGTCCATCTGGGAGCGCGGCACCATGATGTCGCGCGCGGCGAGGTCGGAGACCTGGAACACGCCTTCGATCATCGACAGGGCGTCGGCGTCGATCAGGTTGCGCTCGTGCGCTTCGTGCAGCACGTCGAGCAGTTCGGCGCGGTTTTCGGGTTCGGGGGAGATCAGCGCGGTCAGCCGTTCGAACAGCGACCGGTGGGGTTTCGCGTCGGGAGTCCCGACGCTGCTAGGGTGTTCTGGCATGAAGCGTGAGCCGGCGTGCGCTTGGTTGCGATCCGCTAGAGGATACAACAAATGCAACGCCTTTCAAGAGGGAAGAGATCGGGCGGCGGGGTTTGCCATCAAGCAATCCAACCGCCGTCGCGATCGGGGAAAATCAAGCTGAGTCGCCGCCGATGATCAGCTTGGTGTCGCTCAGGTACTTGTATTGCGGCACCACGAGGTTGAGCGGCGCCGGCACGTTTTTCGCGACGCGGCCGGCGAGGTCGAACTTGGAACCGTGGCAAGGGCAACTGAAGCCGCCCGGCCAGGCGCCGCCGATCGCGCCGGCGAGATCCGGCGCGCCCGGCTCCGGCCGGTACGACGGGATGCAGCCGAGGTGGGTGCAGATGCCGACGGCGACGAAGAAGGCCGGCTTGACCGAGCGGGTCGGGTTCTTGCAATCGGCCGGCTGCTCGGATTGCTGCGACATCGGATCGACCAGCGCGGCGTCGTGGTTGCCGAGCAGCTTCAACTGCTCGTCGGTGCGGTGAATGATCCAGACCGGCTTGCCGCGCCAGGCGACGGTGGTCTGCGTGCCCGGAGCGACGCCCGACAGGTCGACCTCGACCGGCGCGCCGGCGGCCTTGGCCGCTTCGCTCGGCTCCATCGTTTCGATGAAGGCGAGGGCGGTGGCGCCCAGTCCGACACCGCCGACGCTCGCGGTGGCGACCGTCAACCATTTCCTGCGCGTAAGGTCAGTCCTGTCTGTCATGACTCGATTCTCCTTGTTAATGAAAACTGCCGGTTTGCAATGATCGTGCCGATACGGCGGGACCTTCCGGTCCTGCGCCGGGAGCGCTCGTTTGCCGCGTTCGCGCGCGAGTGCAAGACCCCGCATCCCGAGGCCGCGGGCCGGCGCGATGGTAAAAACCGCTCGCCGCTTGTACGAATTACCGGTCCCGGTACGGGGCCGGGATGCCGAACCGGGCGAGGATATCGGTTTCCAGCGCCTCCATCTCTTCCGCCTCGGCGTCGGTCTCGTGATCGTAGCCCTGCGCGTGCAGCACCCCGTGCACGATCAGGTGCGCCGCGTGCGCCAGCAGCGGCTTGTCCTGCGCCGCGGCCTCGTCCCGCAGCACGTCGGTGCACAGCACGATGTCGGCCTGCGTCGGCGCATCTTCGTCGACGGTGTCATCCGCATCGTCCGCATACGCGAACGTCAGCACGTTGGTCGCGTAATCCTTGCCGCGGAAATCGCGGTTCAGCGCGCGGCCCTCCCCGGCGTCCACGAAGCGTACCGTCAACTGCGCCGGTCCGAGCAGCGCCGCCTTCACCCAGCGCCGCACCAGCGGCCGGGTGACGATGTCCTTCAGCCGCGCGTCCGGGTACTGGACCGCGAGCGACAGTTCATTTTCCCTGCGCATGGCGCGGCGTACGTTTCGGCGGCTCGGCGGCCGGCAGCGCGGCGGCGCGCTCGGCCATCGACGTCGCCGCGTCGTAGGCGTCGACGATGCGCGCGACCAGCGGGTGGCGCACCACGTCTGCGCTGGTGAAGCGGGTGAACGCGATGCCGCGCACGTTCTGCAGCACGTTGATCGCGTCGACCAGGCCGCTCTTCTGGTGCCGCTGCAGGTCGATCTGAGTGACGTCGCCGGTGACCACCGCCTTGCTGCCGAAGCCGATCCGCGTCAGGAACATCTTCATCTGCTCAGGCGTGGTGTTCTGCGCCTCGTCGAGGATGATGAACGCATGGTTCAGCGTGCGGCCGCGCATGTAGGCCAGCGGCGCAATTTCGATCACCTGTTTCTCGAACAGCTTTTGCGTACGGTCGAAGCCGAGCAGGTCGTACAGCGCGTCGTACAGCGGCCGCAGGTAGGGGTCGACCTTCTGCGCGAGGTCGCCCGGCAGGAAGCCGAGCCGCTCGCCGGCCTCGACCGCCGGCCGCGTCAGGATCAGGCGCTTGACCGCGTCGCGCTCCAGCGCGTCGACCGCGCAGGCCACCGCGAGATAGGTCTTGCCGGTGCCGGCCGGGCCGATGCCGACGGTGACGTCGTGTTCGAGGATAGCCTTCAGGTAACGGTTCTGATGCGGCGTGCGGCCGCGCAGGTCGCTGCGGCGGGTCTTCAGGATCGGAGCCGGGGTGTCGGTGTCGGCCGGCTTGTCGCCGCCGTTCTCCGGGCCTTCCTCTTCCTGCTGCGCCGCGGCCGCGCTCTGCTCGACCAGCGCGAGCTGGATGTCGTCGACGCCGACCGGCTTGTCGGCGACGGCATAGAAGCGTTCCAGGATCGTAAGCGCGCGCTCGGCATTCGCGCCGCTGATCACGAATTTCTCGCCGCGCCGGAAGATGGTCACGTCGAGCGCCGCGGCGATCTGCCGCAGGTTCTCGTCCATCGGGCCGCACAGGTGCGCCAGCCGCAGGTTGTCGACCGGTTCCGGCGAAAAATGCAGCGGCTGCTGCGGCTGTGCGGCTGGCGGGTTTTTGGTTTTCAAGACGGCAACTGCTCCTCGATGACTGCTGGCGATTCGCTGGTGACGATCTCGCCGCGCAGCGAGAACGGGTGGGCGGCGGCGATGCGCACGTCGATCATCCTG
>JBQCGO010000174.1:0-4975 GCA_051955575.1 Burkholderiaceae bacterium | reverse complement strand
CCAAGGGCGACCCGGGCAACACGCTGTCGCGCACCGAGCTGGAAGACAAGGCGATGCGGCTGGCGGCATTCTCCGACGCGGCCGGCGAAGCCGACATGCGCCGCGTGATCGACACGGTCTGGCATCTTGCCGACGCCGAGCGCGTCGGTCCGCTGCTGCCGGTGCGCTGAGATGGGTGCCCTGCCCCGCTCCTACCTGTTCGTGCCGGGCCACCGCCCGGAGCGTTTCCAGAAGGCGCTGGCCGCCGGCGCCGACGCGGTGATCGTCGATCTGGAAGACGCGGTGCCGCCGGGCGAAAAGGACGCCGCGCGCGCCGCGCTGGCCGCATGGCTGTCGCCGGACAAGCCGGTGCACCTCCGTGTCAACGCCGCCGACACGCCGTGGTTCGAGGCCGACCTCGCACTGTGCGCGACGCCCGGCGTAGCCGGCATCGTGCTGCCCAAGGCGGAACGAACCGCCGACATCGCGCGCTGTGCAGGACAAGGCGCCCCGGTGCTGCCGCTGGTGGAGTCGGCCGCCGGCTTCGCCGCGCTGCGCGACCTGGCGCAGGCAAGCGGCGTGCAGCGGCTGATGTTCGGCTCGATCGATTTCCAGGCCGACCTCGGCATGGACACCGACGAGGCCGACCTGCTCGCGTTCCGGCTGCAGCTGGTGATGGCGACCCGGCTGGCCGGTATCGGCTCGCCGGTCGACGGCGTGACGGTGGCCATCGACGACGCCGAACGGCTGACGACCGACGCGCGGCGCGCGGCCCGGCTCGGCTTCGGCGGCAAACTGTGCATCCATCCGAAGCAGGTCGCGCCGGTGCATCGCGGCTTCCGCCCGAGCGAGGACGAACTGGCCTGGGCCCAACGCGTGCTCGACGCGGCGCAGGCCGCCGCTGGCGGCGCGGTCGCAGTCGATGGCAAAATGGTGGACCGTCCGGTCATCTTGAAGGCGCAGGCGATGCTCGATCGCGCTGCGGCGTAGCCGCCCGGCAGGAACGCAAAGGAAACACAGGAGAAACACAGAAGAAAGGATCCCACCGGCGCCGCGAGAGCGCCACCACCCACCGCAGCACTCATCCGTCCATAAAAGGAGAGACAACATGAAACGCAGAACCCTGCTCACCGCCATCCCCGCCACCGTCGTCGCGAGCCATCTCGCCTGGGCCGCCGATCCGATCGTCATCAAGTTCAGCCACGTGGTGGCCAAGGACACGCCGAAGGGCAAGGGTGCCGACAAGTTCAAGGAACTGGCCGAGAAGTACACCAACGGTCGGGTGAAGGTCGAGGTCTATCCGAACAGCACGCTGTACAAGGACAAGGAAGAGCTGGAAGCGCTGCAGCTGGGCTCGGTGCAGATGCTGGCGCCGTCGCTGGCCAAGTTCGGCCCGCTGGGCGTGAAGGAATTCGAGGTGTTCGACCTGCCGTACATCTTCCCGACCAAGGAAGTGCTGTACAAGGTCACGCAGGGCCCGATCGGCAAGCAGCTGTTCCAGAAGCTGGAGCCCAAGGGCATCACCGGCCTGGCGTACTGGGACAACGGCTTCAAGGACATGACCGCGAACCGGCCGCTGCACCAGCCGTCCGATTTCAAGGGCCTGAAGATGCGGATCCAGTCGTCCAAGGTGCTCGACGCCGAAATGCGCGCGCTCGGCGCGAACCCGCAGGTGATGGCGTTCTCCGAGGTCTACCAGGCGATGCAGACCGGCGTGGTCGACGGCTCGGAAAACACGCCGTCCAACATCTACAGCCAGAAGCACTACGAGGTGCAGTCGGACATGACCGTCTCGCAGCACGGCTACATCGGCTACGCGGTGATCGTCAACAAGAAGTTCTGGGACGGCCTGCCGAAGGACGTGCGCGGCCAGCTCGAAAAGGCGATGAAGGAAGCGACCGAGTACACCAACGACATCGCGACCAAGGAAAACATGGACGCGCTGGAAGCGATCAAGAAGTCCGGCAAGATCAAGGTCTACGCATTGACCGACGCCGAGAAGGCCGAGTGGCGCAAGGCGCTGAAGCCGGTGCAGAAGGAAATGGCGCCGCGCATCGGCAAGGACCTGATCGAGTCGGTCAACAAGGTGTCCGAGTCGATGGGCTTCAAGTAATCGGGGATCGCGCGGCGCAACAGCGCCCGCGCCCGCCTTGCTTCATGACGCCGGCCGTCGTTCCCTGCGGGAACGGCGGCCGGCGTTTTTCATGGGCGTGCCCTGAATGCGCGCCCATGGATGCGAGCCTCAGGAATGATCGCCGCTCGGCATGTCGCGCGGCCGGTCCTTGTTCGGGTCGAACAGATCCTGCTCGTGGATGCCGGGGGGCAAGCCGGTGTCCTTGATATGCTTCCAGTCGCCCTTGACCATGTCGGTGCGGCGCGGATTGAGCTTTTCGTCGCGCGGGTCGGAGTGGTCGCCGTCGTATTCGAGATCGTTGCTTTGCCTGGTATTCATCGCGTGTCCTCCAAATCTGTTGGAGGCCGGTCGCGAGGCATCGTTCCCCCGGCGGCCGCATCGTTCCCGCCGGGCGGGCGCGGCGGCTGCACGAATTTGACCAGCCGCAAAAACTCCTTGCGGATCAAGGCGCTGCCGGTTTTTCCCGGCGGTTATCCACATGCTTGACCACAGTTTTTGTGCATAACCCCGGTCTGCACGGAACTTATGCGGCCACAAACCGCCGCGCACCGGGGCGGCTATGCTGTCGACAGCCCCTTTCGCCGCGGAGCCAGGCTATGTGCGGACGCATCACCCAGTACCGGAGCAAGCTCGAAGACTACGTCGCCGGCGTCGGCTGGCCGGACGCGGTGGCCGCGCCGCACGAGGCCGAGCACGCGCCGCAGTACAACGTGCCGCCCGGCTCGCATCCATGGCTGATGCAGGTCGACCACGACGGCCGGCCGTCGATCGACCGCGCGCACTGGGGCTACCGGCCGTCGTGGGCCGACGAGCGCGGCATGCCGATGGCAATCAACGCGCGCGTCGAGAAGGCGGCGACCGGCCGCTATTTCCGCCCGCTGTGGAAGCGCGGCCGCGCAATCGTGCCGGCCGACGGCTGGTACGAATGGACCGGCGAGAAAGGACACAAGCAGCCGTGGTACATCCACCTGTCCGACGGCGGACCGATGTATCTCGCAGCGCTGACCAACGTGAAACCCGACACCGAAGAGCACGACAGCCATGCTCCCGCGCCGGGCACGCCGCCGGCCGGCATCCGCGGCTTCGTGATCGTCACCGCCGCGGCCGACGCCGGCCTGCTCGACGTGCACGACCGCCGGCCCGTCGTGCTGTCGCCGGACGACGCGCGGCTGTGGATGGACCCCGAACTGCCGGCCGAGCAGGCGGAGCATCTGGCCCGCGCGATGGCGCTGCCCCCGGAAGCGTTCCGCTGGCACGAGGTCGGCACCGAGGTGAACAGGGTCGGCCGCAACGGGCCGGAGCTGATCGCGCCGATGCATCGCTGAATCGCCGTACCGGATCAGAGGATGCCGCGCTCCGGGTATGGCGCCTGCTGGATCACGCGCGCATAGCCGAGCCGCCCGAGGTCGATGGTCTCGAAGCGCCCGCCGTCGATCTGCTCCGCGAGGCCGCGACCCGCGGCCGGCGCGTGCATCATCCCGTGCCCGGAAAAGCCGGCGGCGACGTAGAAGTTGTCGTGATTGCCGGCCCAGTTGCCGATGATCGGATTGCCATCCAGCTCGCACTGCTCGTACAGGCCAGACCAGGTGCGGTGGCACTTCGCTCCTTCGAAGGCGGTCGGGAAGCGGTGCGCGAGCGCCGGCCAGACCACGTTTTCGAAATAGTCGTGGTCGACCTCGAAGTTGAAGCCGCGCGGCTCGTCGGAATTCACCAGCCCGCCGGAAAACCCCTTCCCTTCCGAACGGAACGCCAGCCGGTCCAGGTCCTTTACGTAGGGAATCGGTTCGATCTGCCGGTGGCCGGTGAAGTAATGCTCGAAGCGGCGCAGCGGCGACACCGGCAACACCATGCCCGCCATCGCGCTGACCAGCCCGGCCCACGGACCGGCCGCGTTGACGAACACGTCGGCGGCGAGCGTCGTGCCGCCGGCCAACGTGGCGCCCACGATGCGCCCGCCCGACAGCGCGAAGCCGCAGACCCGGTCGGCGATGAAGTCGACGCCCATTGACTTCGCCTTGCGGCGCGTCCCTTGCAGAAAGCTGTTGGGATCGCACCAGCCGTCGCGCGGCGAATAGGCCGCGCCGTCGAGGTCGTCGACCCGCATCGACGGCAGCAGATCGCGCAACTGGCCGCGGTCGAGCAGCCGGATGTCGGCGCCCAGCGCGCGCTGGACTTGGGCGTTCTCTTGCAGCATGCGCAGCGGCCCGTCGCCGCGCACGATGAACAGGTAACCCTGCTCGACCCAGTCGATCGGCGCGGGACTGTCGCCGGTCGCCATGTCCTCCGGGAAGCGCTTGATGAACTCGATGCCGAAGTTCGACATCTCGATGTTCTCGGGACAGGAGAACAGCCGCCGCGCGCCGCCCGAGGCGCGCACCGTCGACGCGTACTCGTAGGCCGGGTCCGGCTCGATCACGCCGACCTCGATGCCGGGATTGCGCAGCTTCAGAAAATACGCAGTGCAGCAACCGACGATGCCACCGCCGACGATGAGTACGTCGTAGCGGGTGCGCGAGCCTTCCATGTCGTCTCTCCTGAAATACCGGCGTTTTCGATCACGCCGCCCTGCGGTTCGAATGCTTCAAGCCGGATCAGGCGGAGCACGCACCGAGTCCATTGATGACTTCTTCCGTGAACGGTTTCCGGAAGTCCTGCGGACAGTGGCAGTGTACCTGCCTGCACAGACAAGCCGGTCCTGCAATGGAATCGAATTCCCGTAATGACAGTGTCATTACCATGCTAGAATGCGTTCATCCTTTTAAGGTCCACTTCCATGACTGCTCAAGACGTATCGCCCGCCAAGCGCGAAAGCCTGAATATCCGCATCAAGCCCGAGGAGCGCAGCCTGATCGACCGGGCCGC
>JBQCGO010000173.1:0-17710 GCA_051955575.1 Burkholderiaceae bacterium | reverse complement strand
CTGTACCGGCAGGCCGACGGCCGCATCTACACCAGCCCCGAGATGCGCGACTGGTTCGACACGGTCGTGCCGGGGCTGTCGGACGCCGGCCCGTCGTGCGTGCTGGACGGCGACCTGCCGAAGCGGGACTGGTTCGAGCGGCCGCGCGCGCCGCTGCTGTCGGCGGCGGATGGCGAGATCCACACCGTCGTGCCCGGGCGGCCGATCGGCCTGCATCCGCATACCGTGGCCGAACTGGCGGCGCACGGCATCCATCTGCATTTCTACGGCGATTTCACCCAGGGCCAGTGGCGCGAATGGATCGACAAGACGCGCGCGCTGGCGCCACGGCATCTGCACCTGCATGCCAACGTCGATCAGGCCGACTGGGTCGCCGAGTTCTCGCAGTACGACGCCGGCTGGCTGCATTTCTTCCGCAGCGGCAACGGCGGCGAGATCCGGCGCGCCAACTGGGACGACCTGAACTACCCGGCGCGCATGGCCACGCTGGCCGCCGCCGGGCTGCCGATGATCCAGCACCGCAACGCCGGCGCGATCGTCGCCACACAGGCGCTCGCGCAGCGGCTGGGCATCGGCGTGTCGTTCGAGACGATCGCCGACCTCGCGGCCATGCTGCGCGACCTCGAACGGATGGCGGCGACGCGCGAGCGGGTCTGGGCGCAACGGCACCTGTTCACCTTCGACCACCACGCGCCGGAACTGGAAGGGTTTTTCCGCGACGTGATCCGCGCGGCGTCCGCAGCGCCGCGCCGGTCTGCTGCGGTCAGCGGCCGGTGATCGGGTCGGGCGGCTCGGCGCCCTCGGGCAGCGCCTTCTGCATGTCGTGCCGGTTCAGCCGGTCCGGGCGGTGCGGGCTCAGCGCCGGTTCGTCCGTCGGCAGCGTGTGCTGGTCGCCGGACTGCTTGCGCCGGGTCTCGTTGCTGCCCTCGGACTGGTTGCGGATGCGGTTCGGATGGTTCACCTTCATCGTGATCTCCTTCTGGTTCGTGTCGGGGCCGGCGATGACACCTGTTTCGCGTCAGATGCCGGTCGGGTAGGTTTCGGGGGCTTCGTCGTGCTGCCACGTTGGGTGGCGATCCAGCGGCGTCAGCGCGGTGCTGCGATCGACATGGATCACGCCGTCGAACTGCGCGGCGACGTCGGCGTGGAAGTAATGGCTGAGGCGCTCACTCTGCGGCAGGTAGATCACGCCGATCGCGCGTTCCAGCCGCCGGTCGGCCAGCGCCTCGAAGCGGCGCTCGCGCAGCGGCAGGAAGAAGCGCTCCAGTCCGATGCGATGGAACAGTCCCTCGACGCTGTCGGACCGCGACGGCCGTACCGTCTTGCGCTCGGCGGGACTGTCCCATTCGGACGCCGCGGTGACGCTGCCGTCATGCGTGGTGAAGCCGAGCAGGTACGTGTCGTCCCGCCCGTAGCGGTCGCGCACCAGCTGCCCGAGGTTGAGCTGGCCGTGGTCGCCCATCTCGGTCGCGCGCGCGTCGCCGATGTGCGAGTTGTGCGCCCACACGACGACCTTGCCGGCGCGGCCCTGCCGCTGCAGATGCTCGCGCAGCGCGAACAGGGTTTCCATCATGTGCGTGTCGCGCAAATTCCACGACTCGTCGCGGCCGAGGAACATGGTGCGGTAGTAGGCTTCCGCATCCTTGGCCACGCGCGCGTTCTGCTGCGCATGGAAAAGCTCGTCGGCGGCGTCGGCGCCATCCTCCGACAGGTAGCGGTTGGCGTTCGCCACCAGCGCGACCAGCTGCTGCACCACTTCCTCGGCGCAATCCTTCCTCATGCCGAAGTTGGCGGCGTAGCCGTACTGCTGCGGGTCTTCCGCGAGATGGTCGAAGCAGGCGTAGCGGGCGCGCGCCTGCTTTTCGGCCGCCGGATCGACCCGCGCGAGGTAGCGGACCACCGCGTCCATCGACGTGCGCAGGCTGTAGAGGTCGAGCCCGAAAAAGCCGATCCTGCGGTTCGGGTCCGCCGTCTCGCGGTTGTGCTCACGCAGCCGGCGCATCAGTTCGACCACCTCCGTGTTGCGCCACATCCAGAGCGGGAAGCGGGTGAAGCCGCGCAACGCGTCCTCGGGCGTGCGGTCGACCGGCTCGTGCCCACCGTGGATAGGGGCGCTGCCGGCAAGATAGCGGCTCGCGCGCAGCGCGTCCGGCCAGTCGGCCTCGACCGCGATCGCATCGAAGTCTTTCTCTTCGATCAGGCGCCGGCTGATCGCGGCGCGCATCCGGTAAAACTCTTCGGTGCCGTGGGTCGCCTCGCCGAGCAGTACCAGCGAGGCGTCGCCGATGTCTTTCAGCAGCGCATCCAGATTGCCGTCCGGGCCGATCGGATGCGCCTGTTGCCGCAGGGCAGCGTGCATGTCGGGCATGGCCTGCTCCTTGGTCGTGTCGGGCAAGGCCCTTCCGCTGTCCGGCGCCGGCGACGCGCCGGGGGAAAGGGAAAAACGATTAGAAAGGCGAAGAGGCGATCGGTTCAGACTGCTTGCGCCGGCAGCGATTCTTTCGCGGCCGCGCACGCGGCATGCGTTCCGACAACCCAACACCGACGCGCGGGCCGCAGAATCGGCAATGCGCGCTACGCACCGCATCGGATCGCGACGGCGCGGCCCGGATCACCGCGGAGAACGGCATGGAACGGCAATATTCCCCCGAACTGGAAATCGACATCGACCCCGCGCGGCAGCAGCGCGAATGGGCCGTGCAGCGGATCGCGGTGGTGGCGCTCACGGCCTTGCTGGTGGTCATCGCCCTCGGGTTGTTCGGCCGGGGCGGCCCGCTGAGCGAGACCGAGGAAAACGCGGAAGGCGGCGCGATGCGGGTGCGCTACGACCGCTTCCTGCGCAACCACTCCCCCGACGAGCTGGAAGTCACGGCAAGAGCCCGCGCCGACGAGCTGCGGCTGCGGCTCGACAGCGAATACGTCCGGCGCATCGAGCTGCAGGAGGTGACCCCGCAACCGGAACGCGTGGTCGCCGAACCGGGCGCGCTGGTGTTCGTCTTTCACGCGCGTCCGGGCGCCGAACTGCACGCCGCGTTCCACTTTTCTCCCGACGGCCCCGGCCTGCTGAAAGGGTGGGCGCAGGCGGGCGACGCGCCGCGCCGGCCGATCGCGCAGTTCGTCTATCCCTGAAGGTCCGAAGGAGCACGCCATGGAAATCGTCCTGCGCACCATCGCCATCTACGCGATCCTGTTCCTGCTGTTCCGGGTGCTCGGCAAACGCTCGATGAGCCAGCTGTCCGCGTTCGACTTCATCCTGTTCCTGGTCATCAGCGAAGCGATCCAGAACGCGCTGATCGACGACGACAAGTCGGTGGTGATGGGCGTGACCATCATCATGACCTTCCTGCTGCTCGACTGGGGCATGGCCCTGCTGAAGAAAAAGTCGAGCCGCTTCGAGAAGATCGCCGAAGGCGTGCCGGTGGTGCTGGTGGACCACGGTCGGGTGCTGGAAGAGCATCTCGACAAGACCCGCATCACCACCGGCGACATCCTGCAGGTCGCGCGCGAGAAGCAGGGGCTGGAGCGGATGAAACAGGTCAAGTACGCGGTGCTGGAGACCGCCGGCAGCATCTCGATCATCCCGATGGAATCGAGCGACGAGGCGGAGCTCGGCCGGCGGATCGACGCGCTCGACCGCAAGCTCGACGCCTTGCTGGAGCGACTTCCGTGCGACGACGGCGCCGGCCGCTGAGTCACTGAGTCACTGAGTCGCTCAGCGACGGCCGGCGGCAGCCTTGCCGGCATCCGGCTCCTGCTCCCAGCCGCCGCCGAGCGCGAGAAACAGCGCGACCTGATCCGCCGCCAGTTGCCCGTCCGACGCCGCCAGCGCGCTCTCGGCGCTGGCCAGCGTGCGCCGGGCATCGAGCACGGTGAGGAAATCGGTGCGGCCGTAGCGGTACAGCTCGTCGGCCTGCCGTGCCGCCAGCGCGCTCTGGTCGCGCGCCGATACGAGCGCGGCATCGCGGTCCAGATCCCGCGCGTATACGGTCAGCGCGGTTTCGGTTTCGCGCAGCGCGGCCAGCACGGTCGCGTCGAAGCGGGCCAGCGCGACGTCGGCGCCGGCCTGCGCCTGCGCGATGCGGCTGCGCGCCGCGCCGTTCGACGGCAGCGTCCAGGTGATCAGCGGACCGAGGCTCCAGCGGAAGGCATTGGTCGCGCCGAACCCGGCCAGCGTGCCGCTGCTGCCCGCCGACAGCCCGAGGCTGACGCTCGGATACAGGTCCGCAGTGGCCACGCCGATCCGCGCGGTGGCGGCGGCGAGCGTGCGTTCGGCCTGGCGGATGTCCGGCCGGCGCCGCAGCAGCGCCGTACCGTCGCCGACCGGGATCGGCGTCGTCAGGCGCGGCGCCTTGCGGCATGCCACTGACGGCGCCGACGGCGAGCCCGGCACTTCCCCGGTCAATACCGCCAGCCGGTAGCCGGCGGTGCGTTGCTGCGCCTGCAGCGGCGGCACCGCCGCCCGCAACTGCTCGAGCTGGCTGCGGGCGCGGCTGACGTCGAGCGGCGTGCCGCGTCCGCCGCGCGTGCGCTCCGTGGTGAAGCGCACGAATTCCTGCTGCAGGCCGACCGAGCGCCGCGCGACGGCGAGCTGCCGCGCGGCGGAACAGGCGTCGACATAGGCGCGCGCGGTATCGGCGGCGACCGTGACGCGGGCGAGGTCGAGCGCCGCCTGCGCGGCCTGCACGTCGCCCTCGGCCGCCTCGGTCGCGCGCGCCAGCTTGCCGAACAGGTCGACCTGATACGACACCGCGGCGCCGGCATCGTAGGTGCCGCTGGCCGGCAGCGGACTCGGGAAGCCTTTCGCCGCCGCCGAAGCGCGCCCATAGGCCGGCGCCGTGGTCACGCTCGCGGCCGGACGGCCCGCCGCCTCGACTTCGGCCAACGCCCCGCGCACCCGCGCCAGGTTGGCGGCGGCGACGCGCAGATCGGTATTGGCGTGCAGCGCCTTGTCGATCAGCGCGTCCAGCTTGCGGTCGCGATACAGGCGCCACCAGTGCGGCGGCAGCGGCGCGGCCGACAGTGCCGCCTCCTGGGCGGCGGCGAACGGCGCGGCCGCATCGAGCCGGTTCGCCGCCGCGTCGGACGGCATCCGGTAATCGGGGCCCGCGGCGGTGCAGCCGGCGAGCGTGAGCGTCGCCAGGACGATGCGCGCCGCCGGAGCAAGGCGGTGCGTCGCATTGGCGATCGTCTGGTCGAACGATTTCATGGTCGAGGTCAGGGGTGCGCGGCGGCCGGCGCGGCAGCGGTCCGCGGGCGCGGCCCAAGGACTTCCACGGTGGCCGTCTGGCCGGCGACCAGGCGCGCATCGGGCGGGATGCGGTCCAGCGCGATCCGCACCGGCACCCGCTGCGCCAGCCGCACCCAGTTGAAGGTCGGATTGATGTTGGGCAGCAGGTTGTTGCCGGTGCTGCGGTCGCGGTCGGCGATGCCGCGCGCGAAGCTTTCGACATGGCCGTCGAGCGGCGCGCGCTGTCCCATCAGCAGCACCCGCGCCGCGTCGCCGACGTGGATGCCTTCCAGCTTGGTTTCCTCGAAATAGCCTTCGACGTAGAACGCGTTGCGGTCCACCAGCGCGAGCACCGCGCGGCCGGCGGTCGCATAGTCGCCGGGCCGCAGATCGAGGTTGGTTACGGTGCCGGCGGCCGGCGCGACGACGCGGGTGCGCGCCAGGTTCAGTCGCGCGGTGTCGCGGCTGACCACGGCCTGTTCCAGCGCGGCGCGCGCCTGCTCCACGCGCGAGCGCCCCTGTTCGCGGGTTTCCTGGGCGACCAGGTCGTGCAACTGTACGTTGCGCTGCGCTTCGCGCTCGGCCTGTTCCAGCGCCGTGCGCTGCGCGTGCTCGACCGCCTCGGCCTGTCGCAGCGCCAGCGTGAAGCGCGCCGGGTCGATCTCGAACAGCAGTTGACCGGCCTGCACCGGCTGGTTGTCGCGTACCGCGACCGTGGTCACCAGGCCGGTGACGTCGGGGGCCACCTGCACGATGTCGGTCTTCACGCGGCCGTCGCGCGTCCACGGCTCGACTTCGTAGTGCCGCCACAAGCGCAGGGCGACGACGACGGCCAGCGCCACGACCAGGAGCGTGACGGCGATCCGGCCGAGCGCCGCCGGGGGAATCTTGATGGTCATGTCAGGGAAATCCGTTGGAAGACAGCGCGACCAGCGCGCCGAGCACGATCACGAACAGCGCCGCGTCGAACAGCGCCGGATGCCACACCAGCCGATAGAAGCCGAATCGCGCGAGCACCCGCGCCAGCAGGCGCGACGCCGCCAGCGCCAGCAGCGCCAGCACCAGCAGCCAGGGCACGTAGACGCCGTACAGGCTGACTTCGCCGATCACGGGTTCCCCTCCCCGGAGATTGAAGCCGAGGCGGAAGCTGCAGCAGCCCGGTACGGCGGCGCATCGGGAAACAGGCCGCGCCGGATGCCGACCAGCGCCGCGACCGCCCTGGCCGCATCGTCACGGGCCAGCGCGCAGGCAGCGCGCAAGGCGTCGTCCAGCCGATCCAGCAGCGCCGGCTCGGCGCCCGCCGGCCGGCCCGGGCGATCACGGAAATGCGCCGAGAGCGCGCCCAGCAGGCCGCCCAGCGCCGGCAGCCGGCGGCGCGTCTCGGGCGTCAGCGCCAGCAGTTGCGTCATGTTCAGCCCGACCCGCAGGTCGCCCAGCGCATCGAGCGCCGCCCAGTCCTCGCGCGAGCGGGCCATCGCCAGGCGCGGCGTCAGGAGGCCGATCCGGTCCAGCATGCGGGCGGAGACTTCCGCCACCGACGGCGGACGGATTGCGCGGCCGAGATCGGCGAGTTCGCGCCAGCCGGCCCGCAGCAGCCGGCGCGCAGTCCAGTCCGCACTGGCCGAGCGCAGCACGCCGGTGAACAGCGCCGCCGCGCCGATGCCGGCGAGCTGGCCCAGCATGCTGTTGGTGAAGGAAATCAGGTCGGCGCTGTCGGTGTCCTGCAGCGCCAGCGTGCCGGCCAGGCCGAACAGGAACGCCATCGCCTTGCCGGTGGTCGCCGGCCGCGCGATCAGCACGCCGAGCAGGAGGAACGGCGGCGCGGTGACCAGCGCGAGCGTTTCGAAATGGTGCACGGCGGGCAGGATCGCCAGCAGGTACAGCGCCGACACCGGGATCGACCAGAGGGTGAATGTCAGGAACTGCATGATGCCCGGCACCGGGTCGTCCTGCGTGGCGAAGAAGCAGCAGAACACCGCCGCCATCATCGCCGCCGCGGAACCGGACGGCCAGGCGGTGGCGATCCAGAACGCGCAGCAGCAGGCGATGGCGATCGCGGCGGCCGCCGCCGACAGCAGCGCCAGACCGCGGTCGCGATGCAGCACCCGCGGTGTCAGGCCGCTGTCGCCGGGCGTCGGCCGGCCGCGCACGCCGGCGTCGAGCGCGCGGCGCAGGCGCCGGCATTCTTCCCAGGCGCCGATCAGCGACTGCAGGCGGGCCGCGAGGTTGATTTCGAGCGCGGCAGCCCAGGTCGCGCCGGCATCGACGGCCGGCGCCATCCGCTCGACCCGTTCGCGCAGCGCGGCGGCGTATTCGGCATCAACATCGGCATCGCCGGCGTCCCGCGCGGACCAGCCCTCGATGTCGTCCAGCAGCGC
The DNA here is from genome assembly GCA_051955575.1 of Burkholderiaceae bacterium. GTDB lineage: Bacteria > Pseudomonadota > Gammaproteobacteria > Burkholderiales > Burkholderiaceae_D > JBQCGO01. Next base: position 10,105 of record JBQCGO010000173.1, on the reverse strand, counting down.
GCGCCAGCGTCCGGCCAGCGCGGCCGGGTCGACCTTGCGCAACTCGCGCACCCGGTCCTCGACGCCGGACAGCAGCGGCACCAGCGCCGACAGCCGGTCCTGCAGCGCGCGCAGGGTGTCCGCGGTCCAGCGCAGGCGCGATGTGTCGAACGGCAGATGGGTCGACAGCAGCCGCAGCTCGGTGATGTCGCCGGCCAGCTTGCGCCGGTCGCGCGCCTCGCCGGCCGCGGCTTCGCCGTGCAGCGCGTCGCGCATCCAGTAGCGCGCGTCGGCCACCGCGCCGTCCAGCCGTGCCAGCAGGACCGGCGCGAGGCTGCGCGGGAACACCAGGCTGTGGACCAGCGTCGCGCAGGTGATGCCGAGCGTGATTTCCTCGACCCGCGCCACCGCCACGTCGAAGATGCCGGCGGGATTCGTCACGCTCGGAAAGCCGATCAGCGCGGCAGTATAGCCGGCCAGCATGAACGCATAGGAGCGCGGCGTGCGGTCCAGCAGCGACACGTACAGGCAGCTTCCCACCCACGTCGCGAGCGCCAGCGACAGCAGTTCCGGCGCCTCGGCCAGCGCCGGCACCAGCAGGACCGCCGCCGTCGATCCGAGCATCGTGCCGCCGGCCCGGTACAGCGCCTGGGAGCGCACCGGGCCGGCCAGCGGATTGGACACCACGTAAGCCGTCAGCATCGACCAGAACGGGCGCGGCAGGCCGATGCGCATGGCGAGGTAGAGCGCCAGCATCGCCGCCGCGAAGCTCTTCAGCGAGAACAGCGCCTCGTCCAGGCTCGGGGATTTCATCGGGCGCCGCCGCCGGCTCGCTCCTCGTAGTCGGCGATCGCCTCGCCGAGCGAGCCGAGCACTTTCAGGCAGTTGTCGATGTCGGCCCGCTCCATGCCGCGGAACAGGGACCGGCGGAACGCGGCCAGCGCTTTTTCCAACTGCGCGGCGCGGTCGCGGCCGTCCGCGGTCAGCCGCAACACCTTGGCGCGGCGGTCGCTCGCGTCTTCCTCGCGCTCGACCAGCCCGGCGTCGACCAGCTGGTCGATCAGCCGCACCACCGACGACGGCTCGATGCCCAGCGCCTCGGCCACCATGCCGGGCCGCACACCCTCGCCGAGGCGGCCGATCATGACCACCGGCCAGGCGGTCGCCTGCGACAGCTGGTAGTCGCTGGCCATTTTGTCGGCAGCGGACTTGTAGGCGCGGGCGACCTGCGTCAGTGTCAGGGTCAGCGCCATCAGCGTCTTGTCGATGTTTTGCATGATCAAAATTTAGTTCGCAAGCTAAATGTTAGCGTCAAAAGCAAAACGACGCAAATCCCTGCGGGGCCGCTTGCCGCCCTTCCTCCTTCGACACGTGTTTTCGCAAATCCTCCCGCGCACGCTGTCACCGGCCTGTCATGCCGGCTTCCTAGACTTCCTCGAAAGCCCGGCCAATCTCGGAAACGCTGCCTGCGGGCAATCCCGGGGCAGGCTGGTTCCCGCACCCGTATTTCCACTATCCGAAGGAGGTTTCGACCATGACCGACGAACTCGATCCGGCGCGTCGCCGCGCCCTGAAATTCCTGTCCGGCGCCTCGCTGCTACCGCTCGCGTCCGGCGCCTCGCTGGTGTCGACGCCGTCGTCCGCGCGTTCCGCCGACGCCGGGACGGCACCCGCGCATCCGCCGTTGCGGGGGCCGATCCGCTCGGTCGCCTTCCGCGGCATGCCCGCGCCGACGCTTGCCGAGCCGGCCGCGATGGCTTCGACCAGCGTCGCCTCCTCGCTCGTCGTCGAACACGCGAACGGCGCGCGGCAGGAACTTGCACTCGGCTACGAAACCTTTTTCCTGACCGGCGCCGACGTGCCGGACGGCAAGGGCGGGCGCGTCGTCGCCGGCGGCTACCACGACATTCAAAACCGGCCGATCCTGGATACCAGCGGCGCGGTGCCGCGCCAGTTCTTTTCCGACGCCCCGGACGGCATGTCGCTGCTCAAGCTCGATCGTCCGGCAGTGCCCGGCGTCCGGGGCAACACCGTGTTCGCGGTGGTGCAGTTCGAGTACGCAACGCGCAATCTGGCCGGCGCGTCGATGTACGGTCGCTTGCCGTCGCCGATCGCGGTGCTCACGCTCGACCAGGATCCCGCCACCGGCCGGCTGTCGCTGGTCAAATACGCCAACGTCGACACCGGCGGCGTGCACGGTTTGTGGATCACCTGCGGCGCCAGCCTGTCGCCGTGGAACACGCATCTGTCGAGCGAGGAATACGAGCCGGACGCGACGCTGCCGTCGAATCCGCAACTGCAGGCGTTCAGCCGCAACCTGTACGGCAACCCCGACCGGGCCAACCCGTACCGCTACGGCCACGTGCCGGAAGTCACCGTGCATCCGGACGGCACCGGCACGATCCGCAAGCACTACTGCCTCGGCCGGCTGTCGCATGAACTGGTGCAAGTGATGCCCGACGAGCGCACCGTGCTGATGGGCGACGACGCGACCAACGGCGGCGCGTTCCTGTTCGTCGCCGACAGGAAGCGCGACCTGTCCAGCGGCACGCTGTACGTCGGCAAGTGGCACCAGACCTCGGGCAAGGGGCCGGGCGCGGCAACGCTGTCGTGGATCCGTTTAGGGCATGCGACCAGTGCCGAGATCGAGGCGCTGATCGACGCAGGCATCGCCGCGGCCGACATCATGGACGTCAAGACCGCCGATCCGATGGATGCGAGCTACGTCCGCATCCCGTACGGCGGCAGGTTCAACTGGGTGCGCATCAAGCCCGGCATGGAAAAGGCGGCCGCGTTCCTGGAGACGCACCGCTACGCCGCGCTGGCCGGCGGCAGCCTCGGCTTCACCAAGTGGGAAGGCACGACCGTCAATGTGCGCGACAAGGTCGCGTACATCGCGATGTCGCGCATCGAGGCCAGCATGCTCGACGGTTCGGGCGACGTGAAGGTGGAAGGACCGTATTCCGGCGCGGTCTATGCGCAGCGCCTGCGTGGCGGCCGGAAGGACGCCGCCGGCGCGCCGATTTGCAGCGACTGGGTCCCGGTCGACATGGCGCCGGTGCCGGCATTGGTCAGTGCGGATTTCGGCGGCGGCAAGCTGAAGCAGCAGGACAGCCTCGGCAACTTCGCCGACCCTGACCGGATCGCCACGCCGGACAACCTGAAATTCTCGGAACGGCTGCGCACGCTGTTCATCGGCGAGGACAGCAACACTCACGTCAACAATTTCCTGTGGGCTTACCAGGTCGACACCGGGCGGCTGTCGCGCCTCCTGTCCTGCCCGGCCGGTGCCGAGTCGACCGGCCTGCACGCGGCCAACGACCTGAACGGCTTCACCTACGTGACCAGCAACTTCCAGCACGCAGGCGACTGGGAGTCGCCGCTGCACGACATCGTCAGGCCGACGCTCGATCCGCTGGTGCGGATGCGCTACGCCGACCGCTACGGCGCGGCGGTCGGCTACCTCACCGGCCTGCCGACGGCCGGCAAGAGATAAGGGGCAGAGCGGCGGCGTCCGCGCTTCCGGAGCGGCACGGCGAGTGCTTTCGAAAACGGTTTATATTTTTTCCGCCGCGCTTGCGGGTTGCAAAAAATTTCAGCAGCGCTATTGGCAATCTGGTATTTCTGCTCCGCCGCGCACGGGTCGAGGATCGTTCCTGTGCCGAGGAAGCGCGCCGGCCCGCGACAGCGTGCCGCGCGACGTTTTCGCGGCGCGCCAACCCTCTTCATCCCAGGAGCAGAAAATGAAACAAGCTATCGGCTGGATGGTCATGATGGCCGCCATGGGCGCGGCCGGCTCGGCAAGCGCAGACGGCGCGGACGAGTCGCACGGCTGCAGCATTCCGGTGAGAACTCTCGCGAACCTGCAGCAGCAACTCGCCAAGGTCGTGGTGCTGGCGGACGGCAACGGCGGCATATTCAAGCCGAACCGCATGTGGTCGGCGATCGTGGATCGCGGCGGCCACCTGTGCTCGGTCACGAAGACCGGCGACGCGTGGCCGGGCAGCCGCGCGATCGCGATCGCGAAGGCGGGAACGGCAAACGACTTCAGCAACGACGCGCTCGCCCTTTCCACCGCGAACCTGTATGCCGCGACCCAGCCGGGCGGTTCCCTGTACGGGTTGAACAATTCCAATCCGTTCAATCCCGATTTCCTTGAAAAAGGCGCGGGCTACGGCAGGGTGACGGGCGGCATCATCACGTTCGGGGGCGGGGTGCCGCTGTATGTCGGCGGCAAGGTGATCGGCGGCCTGGGCGTGAGCGGCGACAGCGCCTGCGCCGATCACACGATCGCCTACCGGATGCGGCGCAACGCCGAGCTCGACAACATCCCGGGCGGCGTCGGACCGAACGGCACCGACAACATCGACTACGCGGCGACGGGAACGACGCCAACCGGCTTCCAGCATCCGCACTGCTTCCCGAGCGATATTCCCGCCGGGCAGGTATGAGGCGGCGCATGGGGAAGCGGAAGGAAAGACCGCAGCGCAGGGCTGCGGTCTTTTCATGGGGAACGCCAAACGGAGAGGCTGGCGTCGGGCACGTCGCTACTTGCCGATGCAGAACCGCGAAAAGATCATTCCCAGCAAATCGTCCGGCGTGAATTCGCCGGTGACGCGGCTCAGTTGCTCCTGCGCCAGACGCAGCTCTTCCGCGAACAGGTCGAGCGACTGGTCGCTGGCGCGGCCGTCCTGCGACGCGTGCGCGGCGGCGGCGTCGAGGTGTTCGCGCGCGGCGGCGAGCGCGGCCAGGTGCCGTTCGCGCGCGAGGTAGGGCGACTCGCCGGTCTGCCGCCAGCCGGCGATGCGCAGCAGCTCGCCGCGCAGCAGGTCGATGCCGGTGTGCTGCGTGGCGGAGAGATAGACGTTGATCGCATCCGGCTGCACTTCGACCGCCGGGCGATGACCGGACAGGTCGATCTTGTTCCAGATGCGGATCACCGGCACGCCGGCCGGGAAGCGCGCCGCGATCGCTTCGTCGGCGCGGGTCGGGCCGCGGCCGGCGTCGAGGATGTGCAGCAGCACGTCGGCCTTTTCCACCGCGTCCCAGGTGCGGTTGATGCCGATGCGCTCGACCTCATCCGGCGGCGCGTCGCCGGCGTTGCTGACGTCGGCGGCATCGTCGTCCGCGCCTTCCAGCGCGCGAATGCCGGCAGTGTCGACGATGTGCAGCGGCACGCCTTCGAGCTGGATGGTCTCGATCACCTTGTCGCGCGTGGTGCCGGCGATCGGCGTGACGATGGCCACGTCGCTGCCGGCCAGCGCGTTGAGCAGCGACGACTTGCCGGCGTTCGGCTGCCCGGCCAGCACCACGTTCAGGCCGGTGCGCAGGATCGCGCCCAGCGCCGACTGGCGGAACACCTGATCGACTGCGTCGCGGATGCCGCCGAGTTGACCAAGCGCGTCGGAGCGTTCGAGGAAATCTATCTCCTCTTCCGGGAAGTCGAGCGTGGCCTCGACCAGCATGCGCAGCCGCGTCACCCGCTCGACCAGGTCGCGAATTGTTTGCGAGAACGCGCCGGACAGCGATTGCGACGCCGAGCGCGCCGCGGCCTCGGTCGACGCGTCGATCAGGTCGGACACCGCCTCGGCCTGCGCAAGATCCATCTTGTCGTTGAGAAAGGCGCGCTGCGTGAACTCGCCCGGCTGCGCCAGCCGCAGGCCGATCCCGCGGCCGGCTTCCAGGCAGCGCGCCAGCAATAGCTGCATCACCACCGGACCGCCGTGGCCCTGCAGTTCCAGCACGTCCTCGCCGGTGTACGAATGCGGCGCCTTGAAGTAGAGCGCGATGCCGCGGTCGATCGCGCCGCCGTCGGCGTCGAGGAAGGGCAGGTAGGTCGCGTGGCGCGGCGTCAGCATGGCGTTGCCGCAGACGGCCTGCATCACGCTGGACAGGTCCTTGCCGGAGAGGCGGACCACGCCGATGCCGCCGCGCCCCGGCGCGGTGGCGATCGCGGCGATCGGGGAAGAGTCGATGATCATGAGACGATTCTACTTGCGGGAAGGGAATGAAAAAAAGCCTGTGGCGCGGACTCCACAGGCTTTCGAAAGAACAGCGGGACGGCGCGTCCCGCCGGCGGCGTTCAGCGCGCCGGCGCGGCCTGCAGCTTGCGCGTGATCAGGTACTGCTGCGCGATCGACAGGATGTTGTTGACCACGTAATACAGCACCAGGCCCGACGGGAAGAAGAAGAACATCGCCGAGAACACCAGCGGCATGAACATCATGACCTTGGCCTGGATCGGGTCCGGCGGCGTCGGGTTCAGCCGGGTCTGCACGAACATCGACACGGCCATCAGCACCGGCAGGATGTACAGCGGATCCGGCGAAGACAGGTCGTGGATCCAGCCGATCCACGGCGCGTTGCGCATCTCGACGCTGGCCTGCAGCACCCAGTACAGCGAGAGGAACACCGGGATCTGGATCGCGATCGGCAGGCAGCCGCCGAGCGGGTTGATCTTCTCGGTCTTGTACAGCTCCATCATCGCCGCGTTCATCTTCTGCGGGTCGCCCTTGTGGCGCTCGCGGATCGCCTGCATCTTCGGTGTGACCTGCTTCATCTTCGCCATGCTGCGGTAGCTCGCTGCCGACAGCGGGAAGAACGCGGCCTTGATCAGACAGGTCAGCGCGATGATGGTCCAGCCCCAGTTGCCGAGCAGCTTGTGGATCTGGGTCATCAGCGCGAAGATCGGCTTGGCGATGATCGTCAGCCAGCCGTAGTCCTTGACCAGCTCGAGTCCGGGCGCGGCCTTCTCCAGCCGCGCCGATTCCTGCGGGCCGGAATACAGCGTCGCGTTCATCGTCGCGGAGGCGCCCGGCGCGATGGTGCCCATCGGCAGGATCTCGCCGATCGCGTACAGGTTGTCGGCCAGCTTCTTGGTGAAGATCTCGCGCTTGACGTCGGTGCGCGGGATGAAGGCCGAGACGAAGTAGTGCTGCACCATCGCGATCCAGCCGTTGTCAGCATGGGTCGCGTGCTCGGCCGAACCCTTGTCGATCTTGTCGAAGGTGAATTTCTGGAATTTCTCGGCGTCGGTGTAGACCGCCGGGCCGATGAAGGTGCTGTAAAAGCGCGAGTCGCCCGGCAGCTTGCCGCCGTCGCGCACGATCTGCAGGTACAGCGACGGCGAGATCGGCGCGCCGCTGCGATTGGTCACTTCATGCTTGACGCCGATCGCGTAGTCGCCGCGGTGGAAGGTGTAGGTCTTGGTCAGCACCACGCCGTTCTCTTCCGACTGCAGCACCAGTTGCACCTGGTCGCCGCCGTCCAGCGCGCGCGGGCCCGGCTGGGCGGTGAACATCGACTTGTGGTTCGGGAACGGGCCGCCGATCAGGCCGGTCTCGGCGAGATAGGTGCGCGTCGGGCTGGCGTCGAACAGCACCACGTTCTCGTTCGGGTTGGCGGCGCCCTTCTGCAGCAGTTCGAGCCGGCGCAGCTCGCCGCCTTGGGTGTCGATCTCGGCCTTCATCACGTCGGTGGTGATCGTGATCAGTTCGCCATGGGTCTTCGCGGCTTGCGCGCTGCCGGCGATCGCGCCCGGCGGCGGCAGCGGCTTGCCGGCGTTGGCGGCGTCAGCGGTATGGGTCGCCTGCGGCACGTCGCCGGTCGGCGCGGGCGCGGCAGCCGGCGCGGTCTTGGCCTGCTGCGTGGTCGTCGTCGGGAACAGCATCGACGGCTTGCCGTTGAAGCGCATCCAGTTGTCCCACAGCATCAGCAGGGAGAACGAGAACACAACCCACAGCACGGTACGTTTCATATCCATAAGCGTTCAGGTGAGGCAGTCAGGGGTTTGGATGGGAGGGCCGCCGGGAAGGCGCGGCGCGGTGCGCGGAACCGGCCGGCGGCATCGGTACCGGATCGAGGCCGCCCGGATGCCATGGGTGGCAGCGGCACAGCCGCTTGCCGGCCAGCAGACAGCCGCGGCACGCGCCGTGGACCCGGATCGCTTCGGCGGCGTAATCGGCGCAGCTCGGGTGGAAACGGCAGTTGTTGCCAAGGAACGGGCTGATGCCGAGCTTGTAGGCGCGCAGCAGCAGGAGCAGCAGGGTGCGCGGCAGCGTCGTCATCGGAGCCATCGTCAGGATGCCGGCCGGCGGGACGCCAGCGCGGCGAACAGTTGCACGACTTCGGCGCGCAACAGGCGCTTGATGCCGGCGCCGGTGGCCGGATCGGCCTTGGCGTTGACCGGCTTGGCCAGTCGCACGATGCAGTCCAGCGGCGGCAGGGTGCTCAGCCGGAACGATTCGCGCACCACGCGCTTGATCGTGTTGCGGGTGACCGCGCGCGGCGCGAGCCGCTTCGCCGCGACCACGCCGAGGCGGGCGTGGCTCAACTGGTTGTCCCGGGCGTACAGCATGAAGTGCGCGCTCCTGCCGGCGGGGCGCAAACGAAAAGCGGATGAAAACTCATCCGCTTTGACGATCCGGAGACTGCGCGGATAAGCGCCGGTCGTGCCGGCTGCATCCTCCGCGTCGTCCGTTTTCAATCCCTTCGACCGGCGTCGATCAGGCGGCGAGGCGCTTGCGGCCCTTCGCGCGGCGGGCGTTCAGCACGGCGCGGCCGCCGCGCGTCGCCATGCGCGCGCGGAAACCGTGAGTGCGCTTGCGGCGGACGACGGAAGGTTGATAGGTACGTTTCATGATGGTCTCGCTCTCGGCAAAAAGGGGGCAAAAAAGGGTGGGGAAATTCGGTCCGTTGCCGTGATCGGAACAGGCCGCCGGATGTCGAAACGGGGCCTCACTCAACGGTGAACCCGTGATTAGACCGTATTACTGTGCCGCTTGTCAATCGGCGTGCCGTGCGCGGGCAGGGGCGCCGGCCGTGGAAATGCGCGTCCGGCGCCGCTTCGGAAACGGCAGTCCGGCGGTCTTGCGGCGGCGGCAAAATCGGCGCTTGTCAAGCCCGGGCCAGGCCATCCGCGCAACGCCAGCCTGTGGATAACTTTGCCCGCCAAGAGTAGAATAGAGCGTCTTTCGCAATCGCCGGACGCCCCGCCTTTCCGCGCCCCGGTCGCCTCCCGCCCCCGCTTACGAACGACGATTCATGGATGATTTCTGGCATACCTGTTCCGCGCAACTCGAGCAGGAATTGACGCCGCAGCAATTCAGCGCGTGGATCAAGCCGCTGGCACCGCTGGACTACGAAGACGGCCGGTTGCGCATCGCGGCGCCAAACCGATTCAAGCTCGACTGGGTCAAGACCCAGTTCGCCAGCCGTATCACGACGCTCGCCTGCCAGTACTGGGAAGCCCCGATCGACGTGCAGTTCGTGCTCGATCCGCGCACCAATGCCGCGCGCAGGCCGGCGCCGGTTCCCGCCGCGGCCGCTGTGTCGGCGCCGGCGGCCGATGCCGCGGTCGACGAAGGCACGATGGCCGAGACCGAGCGTGCCGTCGGCGCGCAAATCCCGGACGCCTCGCCGCGCCGCGACCAGAGCCGGATCAACCCGGTCCTGACCTTTGAGAGCTTCGTCACCGGCAAGGCGAACCAGCTGGCGCGGGCGGCGGCGATCCAGGTTGCCAACAACCCGGGCATTTCCTACAACCCGCTGTTCCTGTACGGCGGCGTCGGCCTGGGCAAGACCCACCTGATCCATGCGATCGGCAACAAGATCCTGGTCGACAACGCGGGCGCGAAGATCCGCTACATCCACGCCGAGCAGTACGTGCGCGACGTGGTGACCGCGTATCAGCGCAAGGGTTTCGACGATTTCAAGCGCTACTACCATTCGCTCGACCTGCTGCTGATCGACGATATCCAGTTCTTCGGCGGCAAGAGCCGCACGCAGGAGGAATTCTTCTACGCGTTCGAAGCGCTGATCGCGGCGAAGAAGCAGATCATCATCACCAGCGATACCTATCCGAAGGAAATCACCGGCATGGACGACCGGCTGATTTCCCGCTTCGACTCGGGGCTGACGGTGGCGATCGAGCCGCCCGAGCTGGAGATGCGGGTGGCGATCCTGCTGAAGAAGGCCACGTCGGAAGGCGTTGTGCTGTCGGACGACGTCGCGTTCTTCGTCGCCAAGCACCTGCGCTCGAACGTGCGCGAGCTGGAAGGCGCGCTGCGCAAGATCCTCGCGTACTCGCGCTTCCACGGCAAGGACATCACGATCGACGTGGTCAAGG
>JBQCGO010000172.1:0-9166 GCA_051955575.1 Burkholderiaceae bacterium | reverse complement strand
CAAGGCCGCCGAGATTGTCCGTCACCCTTTTCGCGATGTCGCGCGACCGCTCCAGCGCCGTCGGCGCCATCGGGTGCGGTTGCCAGGATTCGACATAGTCGCCGCGCACCTGCAGGTGGCCGATCGGTGCGCAGAAATGCGTGGCGACCGTGCCGTGTTCATCGAGCGCCCGCACGGTCAGCAGCGTGATTTCGTAATCGAAGTCGATGAAGCCTTCGACGATGACCCGGCCGGCGTCGACGCGCCCGCCGGATGCCGCGCTGTCCCAGGCTGGCCGCACGTCCTGCGGTCCGTCGAGTTTGGACTGGCCCTTGCCGGACGAGGACATGACCGGCTTGACGACGCAGGGAAAGCCGATCTCGGCGCAAGCCGCTTCGAGTTCCGCGAGGCTGTCGGCGAACCGGTACGGCGAGGTCGGCAGATTGAGATCCTCGGCCGCCAGGCGGCGGATGCCTTCGCGATTCATCGTCAGCCAGGCGGCGCGCGCCGTCGGGATCACCGCGGCCTTGCCGGCCTTTTCGAGCGCGACCAGCGCGGGCGTGGCGATCGCTTCGATCTCGGGCACGACCAGGTCCGGCTTTTCGGCTTCGATCAGCGCGGCCAGCGCCTCGCCGTTCGTCATGTCGATCACGTGCGCGCGATGCGCGATCTGCTGGCCCGGCGCGTTCGGATAGCGGTCGACGCCGATGACTTCGACGCCGAGACGCTGCAGCGCGATGATGACTTCTTTGCCGAGTTCGCCGCAGCCCAGCATCATGACCTTGATCGCGGAGGGGGAGAGCGGCGTGCCGAAGCGGGTAAATGTTTTCATGGCCGTGCGTAATGAAAAAGATTGAATGACGATAGCAAAGGATTTTCGATTTTGACAGGGAATCCCGCTGCAAGGCCGTTGAGATGGAGGAATTTTGAATACCTCCGCGGGAAGGATCCACCCGAAAAGGTCCGGCACAAAAAAAAGCCGCCGGCGAACCGGCGGCTCGATGCGGCATCCGGCGAACCGGATTTCCGCGCCTGCGCGTCACATGTGGTCGGCGTACAAGTCGTTGTCCTTGGTTTCGCGAATGAACAGTGTGCCGATCACGAAGGTGGCCAGCGCGATGATGATCGGATACCAGAGGCCATAGTAAATATCACCCTTGTACGCCACCAGCGCGAACGCGGTAGTCGGCAACAGTCCGCCGAACCAGCCGTTGCCGATGTGGTAAGGCAGCGACATCGAGGTGTAGCGGATCCGGGTCGGGAACATCTCGACCAGCATCGCGGCGATCGGGCCGTACACCATGGTCACGTAGATCACAAGGACCACCAACAGGAGCAGGATCATGCCCTTGTTCATCTGTGCCGGATCGGCCTTGGTCGGATAGCCGGCGGCCTTGATCGCATCGCCAAGTTCTTTCTTGAACTCCTTGTCCTTGGCGGCGGCTTCTTCCTTGGACAGGCCGGTGGAGTCATAGCCCGTAATCACCTTGTCGCCGATCTTCACCGTCGCGATCGAATTCGCATCGGCCGGCTGGTTGGTGTAGGCCACCGACGCCTGGGACAGGACCGTGCGGGCGATGTCGCAGGACGAGGTGAACTTCTTCGTGCCGGTCGGATTGAACAGGAACTGGCACTTCGCCGGGTCGGCGGTCACGACGACCGGCGAATTGGCCACCGCCGCTTCCAGCGCCGGGTTGGCGTAGTGCGTCAGCGCCTTGAAGATCGGGAAGTAAGTCACGGCGGCCAGCAGGCAGCCCGCCATGATGATCTTCTTGCGGCCGATCCGATCGGACATCGAACCGAAGATGATGAAGAACGGCGTGCCGATCAGCAGCGAGCCGGCGATCAGCAGGTTGGCCGTCGAACTGTCGACCTTGAGCGTCTGCGTCAGGAAGAACAGCGCATAGAACTGGCCGGTGTACCAGACCACGGCCTGGCCGGCGGTCAGGCCGATCAGCGCCAGAATCACGATCTTCAGGTTGCCCCATTGACCGAACGCTTCGGACAGCGGCGCCTTCGACGTCTTGCCTTCGGCCTTCATCTTCGCGAAGGCCGGCGATTCGTTCATCGACAGCCGGATCCAGACCGAGACCGCCAGCAGGAACACCGACACCAGGAACGGAATCCTCCAGCCCCAGGCGGAGAACGCATCCTCGCCCATCGCGGTGCGCGTGCCGAGGATCACCAGCAGCGACAGGAACAGTCCGAGCGTCGCGGTGGTCTGGATCCACGAGGTGAACGCGCCGCGCTTGTCTGCCGGCGCGTGCTCGGCGACGTAGGTCGCCGCGCCGCCATACTCGCCGCCGAGCGCCAGGCCCTGCAGGATGCGCAGCGTGATCAGGATGATCGGCGCGGCGATGCCGATGCTGGCGTAACCGGGCAGCAGGCCGACCACGAAGGTCGATCCGCCCATGATCAGGATCGTCACCAGGAAGGTGTACTTGCGGCCGATCATGTCGCCGAGGCGGCCGAACACCAGTGCGCCGAACGGCCGCACGATGAAGCCGGCGGCAAACGCAAGCAGCGCAAAGATGAATGCCGTGTTCGGGTCGGTGCCCGCGAAGAACTGTTTGGCGATGATTGCCGCCAGCGAGCCGTAGAGGTAGAAGTCGTACCACTCGAACACCGTGCCCAGGGAAGACGCGAAGATGACCTTGCGCTCCTCCGGGGTGATGCCGCGACCGGCCATCGTTGCCGTCGCTTGTACTGTCGCCATGCCTGTCTCCTTGTTGATGTTGAATCGCCTGCGCAGATGCGCGGCGCGTGGTCGGTACGCGAGGAGTGTGCGGCTGCAAGCTTACGGAGGGCTTGCTCAAAACTTAACGGAACTTACGGGGAATTCGATGCGGGAAGAAGGCTTTTTGATTCGGTGCATCACTACGATCAAACCTTGCAGGAACGCTGGCCGGCACCACGGCGCAACGAGGCGGCGTGGTATTCTGCGCGGCTTCATTCGATCCGAAAACAGGCAAGGGAAATGATCAGGCACATCGTGTTCTGGAAGCTGAAGGAGCGCGCCGAGGGCGAAGACCGCGCGACGAACGCGCGCAAGATGAAGGAGATGCTTGATGCCTGCGCGGACATCGTGCCGGGCATCCTGAAGCTGGAAGTCGTGCTGGCGCAACCGGACATGGAAGCCACTGCCGACGTCGCACTGGTTTCCGAATTCGCGTCGAAGGAAGCGCTTGCCGCGTACCAGGCGCACCCGCGCCACGTCGCGTTGAAGCCGTTCTTCGGCGCCGTGCGGGAATCGCGCCACTGCTTCGATTACGAAGCCTGAGCGACGGAGCAGGCAAAGTGGAAAATCGCGACGTATCGGACGTCGGAGCCGTCCCGCCCGGCACGCCGCAGCCCTTCCCGTCGGACATACCGTTCCTGCGCCACGTCGGCGTCGAATTCCTCGGCATGGCTGACGGACGCGCCGGGGTTGCGCTGACCTTGCGGCCGGAGCACATGAACAGCTGGGAGGTCGCGCACGGCGGCGTCACCATGACCATGCTCGACGTCGTCATGGCGATGGCCGGCCGTTCGCTCGATCCGAACGCGCGCGCCGGCGTGACGGTCGAGATGAAGACCAGCTTCCTGCAGCCGGGCGGCAAACCCGGCGAGCGCCTGGTGGCGACCGGCTTCGCATTTCACCGCTCGACGACGATGTGCTTCTGCGAAAGCGAACTGCGCAACGGCGACCGGCTGGTCGCCAAGGCGATGGGAACCTTCAAGTATTTGAAGCGGACCGGCGACTAACGGCCGATCTTCGGCGACGTCGTTCGAATTGCCGCAGGCATGGCGCAGCCGGTCGTCGATTTCGCGTAGCGGCCGATGATCTTCTGAATCGGCACGTCGCGGCCGCTTTCCATCATCGGCGCGTCATGCACGCGGCAGGGATCGGCGAATGGCTGGTCGACACGAGGAAACGCCGGCGGAAGCGCCCGGCTTCCATGGCGCGAAGCATGACATCGCTCCTGTCGCAGCGGAGAGCGCCGTCGCAAAGATCGTGCTTTGTAGATTCGACCGCCTTCTTGTAAAAGCTCCTCTCGCCACGTCGTGCGCGTAACGTCCCGCCCCGACGGAGAGGCCGGTGCGAACTGGCCCGGATGATGCATGCATTGCCGGCTTTTCTGCATGCCGCGCTGCCGCGCGGCAAAGACCCGCCATGCAACAGCCGGCCACCATACCGCCCGAAGTTCCGATGCCTTCGCAGCCGTCCCGAGAGATCGAGCCGTCGCCCGGGCCCTTTCCGGAAATCGCGCCGTCGACACCCGAACCCGGCATCCCCGCGCCGTCCACGCAGCCGGACATCATTCCGGACCCCGGGCAGCCGGAGATCACGCCGCCCGACTGACGAAACGACTGACGGACCGGCCGGCCGCGCATGACGCACCGACAAGGAGAAAAGCAATGAAAGCAGTGGTCTTCCACGCCATCGGCGACATCCGCCTCGAAGACGTTCCCGAGCCGCAGATCCAGGAAACGACCGACGCCATCGTGCGCATCACCGCCAGCGCGATCTGCGGCACAGACCTGCATTTCGTGCGCGGCACGTTTTCCGGGATGAAGCCCGGGACGGTGCTCGGCCACGAGGCGGTCGGCGTGGTGGAGCAGGTCGGCGACGGCGTGCGCAACCTGTCGGTCGGCGACCGAGTGGTGGTGCCGTCGACGATTGCCTGCGGCTATTGTTCCTACTGCCGGGCGGGTTACACCGCGCAGTGCGACAACGCGAACCCGAAGGGAAAGACCGCGGGCACCGCGTTCTATGGCGGTCCCGAAGCGGCCGGCGGCTTCAACGGCCTGCAGGCGGAAAAGGCGCGCATCCTGTTCGCGCACGTCAATCTGGTCAAGCTGCCGGACGAGGTCTCCGACGAGCAGGCGCTCCTGATCTCGGACATTTTCCCGACCGGCTATTTCGGTGCGGAGCTTGCCGAGATCAAGCCGGGTCATACGGTCGCGGTCTTCGGCTGCGGCCCGGTAGGCCAGTTCGCGATCGCCTCGGCGAAAATCATGGACGCGGGTCGCGTGATCGCGATCGACAACCATCCGGACCGGCTCGACATGGCGCGCCGGCAGGGCGCCGAAGTGATCGATTTCGACCAGGAAGACCCGGTCGAGGCGATCCGGCAACTGACCGGCGGCATCGGCGTGGACCGGGCGATCGACGCGGTCGGCGTGGATGCCGAGTGTCCGCACCACGGGCCGGCGGCGAAACAGGCCGAGCAAAACAGCCAGATGTTTCAGGAGGAGGTGAAGAAGATCGCGCCCGAGCAGCACCCGGACGGCGAGAACTGGAAGCCCGGTCAGGCACCGTCGCAGGCGCAGCAGTGGGCGATCCAGGCGCTGGCGAAGGCCGGCACGCTGGCGATCATCGGCGTCTATCCGCCGACCGACACCTTCTTCCCGATCGGCGCGGCGATGAACAAGAACCTGACCATCCGGATGGGCAACTGCAACCACCGCAAGTACGTGCCGACGCTGGTCGAGATGGTGCGCGTCGGCCGCTTCGATCCGACCAAAATCCTCACGCAGCGGGAACCGCTGCAGTCGGCGATCGACGCCTACAAGGCGTTCGACCTGCGTCGGCCGGGCTGGATCAAGGTGGAACTGACGCCGGGCAGCGCCGGCGCGGCGCAGGCCGCGCAGGGGTCGGACGCGAAAGCCGCATCCCGCGCCGCGCCGCAGCGCTGAGTTGATTGAGCGGCCGGCCGCGCCGCCCGCGCGCCTCAGATGCCCGACGGATACGTGTCGGCCGGACGGTCGCGTTCCCATTGCGCCGGCCGGTCGAGCGGCTGCACCGCGCGGGTGGAATCGATGTGCACGATCGCATCGAACTGGTGCGACAGGTCGGCGTGGTAGTAGTGGCTCATGCGTTCGGTCTGCGGCCGGTACACCACACCGATCGCGCGTTGCAGCCGTCGCCTCGCGAGGACTTCGGCAACCGGATGGCCCCGGACCGGCAGTACGAAACGGCCGAGCCCGGTGTCGTGGAACAGGCGTTCGTAGCTGTCTTCGCGCGAAGGCAGCACGGTCTTCCGCTCGGCCGGCGCATTCCAGCCGGAAGCCGCGGTGACGGTGCCGGTGTGCATGCTGAAGCCGAGCAGGAAAGTCTCCAGCGTGCCGTGCCGTTCGCGCACCAGTTGGCCGACGTTGCATTCGCCCTGTTCGCTCATTTCTGTGGCGCGGGCGTCGCCGATGTGGGAGTTGTGCGCCCAGACCACGAGTCTGGCCGGGCGGCCGCTGCACCGGGACAGGTGCTCGCAGAGGGTGTCGAGGGTGTCGGCCATGTGGGTGTCGCGCACGTTCCAGGAGTTGTCGCGGCGCGAGAACATCGCGCGGTAATACGCTTCGGCATTGCGCGCAACGCGGGCGTTCTGCTCGGCGTAGAACAGTTCGTCGAACCCGGCAGGCTCGGCGTCGCGCGCCATCGCCTGGCGCAGTTCCTCCGACATCTGCAGCAGTTGCCGGACGGCTTCGTCCTCGCAACTCGGCTGCTCGCCCGACGCTACCGCGTAGCCGTAATGCTGCGGCTCTTCGGCGAAATGATCGAAGCAGGCGTAGCGCCTGCGCGCCTCCGCGGCGGCCTGCGGATCGTGCCGGTCCAGATAGCCGACCACCGCTTCCATCGATGCCCGCAGGCTATAGAGGTCGAGTCCGAAAAAACCGATGCGCCGATTCACGTCGACACCCGCGTTGTGTTCGCGCAGTTGCTCGATCAGCGCAAGGATCTCGGTGTTGCGCCACATCCAGCGCGGGAATCGCCGGAATCCGGCCAGCGCGCCATCGATGTCGCGGCCGCCGCGCGAACCGTTCTCCCGGTCCGGCCGGTCGCCGCGCAGGAAGCGGCTCACCCGCAGCGCATCGGGCCAGTCGGCTTCCGCCGCGATCGCGTCGAAGCCCTTTTCGGCGATCAGGCGCAGGGTGATTGCCGCGCGCGTCCGATAGAACTCCTGCGTGCCGTGGGTCGCCTCGCCGAGGAGCACGATGCGCGCATCGCCGATCAGGTCCACGATCGCTCCGACGTCCTCGTCGTCACGCATCGTGCGGGCGGCGGCGCGGATTGCGCCGGCGGCAGCCTGGTTGTCCATCTGAGCCCCCCGGTTTCCGATTACCCTGGTGGTTGAACCAAGGGCTGAGGAATGGTTCCGCCGCTTCGGTTACGATGCACGGTTCGAAACGATGGGAGATGCGATGAAGCGGTTCGAAGGGCGGGTCGCCGTGATCACCGGCGCGGCGGGCGGATTCGGGCGCGAACTGGCGCGGATCGGCGCGCAGGCGGGAATGAAGCTGGTGCTGGCCGATATCGATCCGGCGGGCCTGGAGGACCTGGCCGCCGAACTGCGGACCGAAGGTGCCGAGGCGCTGGCGTGGCGCTGCGACGTGCGCCATGCCAACGAGGTAGAGGCACTGGCGGACGCGGCGCAAGCGCGCTTCGGCGCGGTCCACCTGCTGTTCAACAATGCCGGCGTCGCGCTCGGCGGCCTGCTTTGGGAATACACGCAGGCCGACTGGGAATGGGTGCTCGGCGTAAACCTGTGGGGCGTGATCCACGGCGTGCGCACCTTCACGCCGCGCATGCTCGCCGCCGCCCGCGACGATCGCGACTACGAAGGGCATATCGTCAATACCGCGTCGATGGCCGGGTTGGTCAACGCGCCGGCAATGGGCGCCTACAACGTGTCCAAGCACGGCGTGGTGTCGCTCTCGGAGACGCTCCGGCACGACCTGGATCTGGTCGCCGCGCCGATCGGCGTGTCGGTGCTGTGCCCGTATTTCGTGCCGACCGGCATCGCGCATTCGGAGCTGCACCGCCCCGATGACGTGTGCCGCGACGCCGCACCGACCGTCAGCCAGCGCGTCGCGCAGTCGATGACCGAAAAGGCGGTGGCCGCCGGCAAGGTCAGTGCTGCCGAGGTCGGACGCGCGACATTCGCGGCCGTGGCCGAACAGCGCTTCTACATCCACTCCCATCCGCATGCGCTCGGCGGGTTGCGCGCCCGGCTGGACGACATCGCTGCCTGCCGCAACCCAGGCGATCCGTATCGGGACGCGCCGCACGTGCGGCGCATGCTGGAAGACGCGCTGCGCGCCCCGGATGCCGGGCTGCTGTCATGACGGACCGGCCGGCGGTTTCCTTGACGCTCGCCGGCTGGGATGCCCAGCGCGCGCTGGCGCAGCCGATCCGCCATGCGGTGTTCGTCGAAGAGCAGCACGTGCCGGTGGAACTCGAATACGACGACATGGATGCGGTATCGCTGCACGCGGTCGCCCTCGACGGCGACGGCCGCGCGCTCGGCACCGGCCGCCTGCTGCCGGACGGCCACATCGGTCGGATGGCGGTGCTGTCGGATGCGCGCGGGCGCGGTATCGGTGGCGCGCTGCTGACGGCGCTGATGGAAGCGGCGCGACGGCGCGGCGATCCGGAAGTCGTGCTGCACGCACAGACCCACGTGCTGGCGTTCTACCGCCGCTACGGTTTCAGAGAGGAAGGCGCGGAATTCGTCGAAGCGGGAATCCCGCACCGCCTGATGCGGCATCGCTTCGACGAACGTCCCTAACGTTAACGCAGGGGCCGTTCGTTCAGTTCGGCACCGTTTTCGGCGAACAGCTTGACCACGGTCGAGGTCCGCGTGCCGTAGTCGGGCGATTCGATGCAGACCGCCGACAGCACGCGCTCCAGTTCGAGGCCGACGCCGGTGGACGGCAGCCGGCAATCGCCCGCGCGGGTGGTGTCGGTGAGCATTTCGAAATAGGCGTCTTCCGGCGCCATCTGGCACAGGAGGCTTGCGAACTGCGCCTTGGTGCGTACCACCTTGGGCCACGGAACGTCGAGCAGATCGTTCGACAGGCCGTAGATGCCGGGTGGCAGTGCCCGGCCGTTGCGCGGGTCCTGCTCGCCGCGGTTCGAATACCAGATCAGCGTGTCGCGGTCGCCGACCAGCAGGTTGAAACCGTTGAACTGATGTGCGTCGGGTGCGATCGCCGCGACGTAGTCGGCGGCAGACATGCTGCCGATCAGGAAGTTGGCGACCAACGCACCGCGCGACGGGGCGTCCGACCGCCGCTCCGAAGGCGCGCGGATATTTGTGATCGCCGCGAAACGGCCTTCACGGGTGATGCCCATCCAGGTGCCGCCGCCCTGCAGGTCGCGGCCGGCGAAGATGTGCGGATGATCGCTCCACCAGCCGGCCGGGCAGGC
>JBQCGO010000171.1:0-14460 GCA_051955575.1 Burkholderiaceae bacterium | reverse complement strand
GCCCAGGGACCGCGCGGCCGCGCGCCGGCTGGCCGCCGCGCGGACAGCGTCGTGGGATGTCCGTCCGAGTCGAATCACCGGGACGGACATCCCGCGATTTTTTATTGATCGAAGGAGCGCGAGATGCAGATCCAGGACAACGTATTCATCGTCGCCGGCGGCGCCTCCGGTCTCGGCGCGGCCACTGCGCGGATGCTCGCGGCGCACGGCGGCCGCGTCGTCGTGGCCGACATGCAGGAAGGGGCGGGCGGCCAGCTGGCCGGCGACATCGGCGGCCGCTTCGTGCGCTGCGCCGTGACGTCCGAACCGGCCGCGGCCGCGGCCGTCGCCGCGGCCGGCGAGCTCGGCACGCTGCGCGGCCTGATCAACTGCGCCGGCGTCGCGCCCGCTTCCAAGACGGTCGGCCGGGACGGACCGCATCCGCTCGACCTGTTCCGCCGCACCGTCGAGATCAACCTGGTCGGCAGCTTCAACATCGCGCGGCTGGCGGCGCACGCGATGTCGTCGGCCGCGCCGATGGAAGGCGGCGAGCGCGGCGTGATCGTCAACACCGCGTCGGTCGCCGCGTTCGATGGCCAGATCGGGCAGGCGGCCTATGCGTCGTCGAAGGCCGGCGTGGTCGGTCTGACGCTGCCGATGGCGCGCGACCTGGCGCGCAGCGGCATTCGCGTGATGGTGATCGCGCCGGGCATCTTCGAGACGCCGATGCTGAAGGCGATGCCGGAAGAGGTCCAGCAGTCGCTCGGCGCGATGGTGCCGTTCCCGCCGCGCCTTGGCCGGCCGGACGAATACGCGCAGCTGGTCAAGGCGATCGTCGAGAACCCGATGCTCAACGGC
The DNA here is from genome assembly GCA_051955575.1 of Burkholderiaceae bacterium. Lineage (GTDB taxonomy): Bacteria > Pseudomonadota > Gammaproteobacteria > Burkholderiales > Burkholderiaceae_D > JBQCGO01. Next base: position 13,623 of record JBQCGO010000171.1, on the reverse strand, counting down.
GAATCGATCCGCCTGGACGGCGCGATCCGGATGCAGCCTAAGTAACCGCTGCAGCAAAGCCGCAGGCCGAGCCGTTACACTGGAGCGCCGCCCTCCATCGGATTTCCCATGACGCCGATCCCCGTCATCCGCCGCGCCTCCGTCGCCGCTGTTTCCATGGTCTTCTTGCTGGCCGGCTGCGCGGATCGCCCGCCGCCCGTCCCGTCGACCGCGCTGCCGCCCGCCCCGGAGGCGGCCAGCGGTTACACCCCCAAGCTCGGCTGGACCGCGGAAAAATTCATGGTCGCCGCCGCCAACCCGCTCGCCGCCGATGCCGGCTATCGGGTGCTGAAGGCCGGCGGCTCGGCGGTCGATGCGGCGATCGCGGTGCAGATGGTGCTGAACCTGGTCGAGCCGCAATCGTCCGGCATCGGCGGCGGCGCGTTCCTGCTGCATTTCGACGGCGAGCGCGTGGTTGCCTTCGACGGCCGCGAGACCGCGCCGGCCGCCGCCGACGAGAACCTGTTCCGCCGTCCGGACGGCAAGGCGATGCCGTTCTACGACGGCGTGATCGGCGGCCGCTCGGTCGGCGCGCCCGGCGTGCTGCGAATGCTGGAGCTGGCGCACCGGCAGTACGGCAAGCTGCCGTGGGCGGCGCTGTTCGAGCCGGCGATCCGGCTGGCGGAGCAGGGCTTTCCGGTCAGCCCGCGGCTGGCGTCGCTGATCGCGTCGGACAAGTACCTGCGCGGTGACCCGGTCGCGGCAGCCTATTTCTATGACGCCGATGGCAAGCCGTGGCCGGCCGGCCACGTGCTGAAGAATCCGCAACTGGCCGCGGTGCTGCGCGAGATCGCCGCCGGTGGCGCGGACGCGTTCTACCGCGGCCATATTGCGGACGACATCGCGCGCAAGGTGCATGCGCATCCGACCAACCCGGGCCTGCTGACCGCCGCCGACATCGCCGGCTACCAAGCCAAGGTGCGTGAGCCGGTGTGCAGCGGCTACCGCAAGTGGACGGTGTGCGGCATGCCGCCGCCTTCGTCGGGCGGCATCGCGATCGCCCAGATGCTGGGCATCCTCGAAACCCGCGACATGGCCGCGCTGGCGCCGAAGGACGGCAGGCTCGATCCGGAAGCGGTGCACCTGTTTTCCGAAGCCGGCCGGCTCGCCTACGCCGACCGCGCGCGCTACGTCGCCGACACCGACTTCGTGCCGCTGCCGGCCAACAGCGTCGAACCGCTGATCGACAAGGACTATCTCGGCCGGCGCGCGCGGCTGATCGGCGAACGCTCGATGGGTGTCGCCGCGCCGGGCACGCCGCCGGCCACCGCTCTCGCGCGCGGCGACGACACCTCGCCCGAATTCCCATGCACCTCGCACATTTCCATCGTCGACGCCGACGGCCATGCGGTCGCGATGACGACCACCATCGAGGATGCGTTCGGCTCGCGCCAGATGGTCGACGGCTTCCTGCTGAACAACCAGCTGACCGATTTCTCGTTCGACGCGGCCGACGCCAACGGCCCGATCGCCAACCGGGTCCAGCCCGGCAAGCGGCCGCGCAGTTCGATGGCGCCGACCTTCGTGTTCCGCCGCGGCACGAAGCAGCTGGTGCTGTCGACCGGCTCGCCGGGCGGTTCGATGATCATCAATTACGTCGCCAAGGTGCTGATCGGCACGCTCGACTGGGGCCTCGATGTGCAGAAGGCGATCGACCTGCCCAACTTCGGCAGCCGCAACGGACCGACCGAGCTGGAGCAAGGGCGCGTCTCCGACGCGCTGGTCGCGGCCCTGAAAGCCAAAGGCCACAACGTGCGGCTGATGGAGCAGACGTCCGGCCTGCAAGGCATCATGCGGATCCGTCGTGACGGCGAAAACGTCTGGTTCGGCGGTGCTGATCCGCGCCGGGAAGGCGTGGTCGAGGGCGACTGACGCCGCCTGGCGGCCTTCCCGCGCGGCAATTCTGTTGCTACCCTGCGGGCATGAATGCCCGAACCCGGACCGGACTCGTGCTGAGCGGCGGTGGCGCCCGCGCCGCCTACCAGGTCGGCGTGCTGCAGGCGATCGCCAACATCCTGGGCGAGGCCGGAGTGGCTGCGGCACACAACCCGTTCGACATCGTCTGCGGCACCTCGGCCGGCTCGATCAACGCGGTCGCGCTGGCCTGCCGTGCCGACCGTTTCGATGAGGCGGCCGCGCGGCTGGCCGAAGTCTGGTCCGGCTTTTCGGCCGATCAGGTCTACCGCGCCGATTCCCTCGGTGTGCTGCGCAGCGGCGCCCGCTGGCTGTCGCTGCTGTCGTGCGGATGGCTGTTGCGGCGCTGGCGGGCGCAGCCGCCGACGTCGCTGCTGGACAACACGCCGCTGGTGACGCTGCTGCATCGGATGCTGGATCTGCCGCGCCTCGACGCCGCGCTGGAAGCGGGACATTTGCACGCCCTCGCGGTGACGGCGTCGTCCTATACCGCGGGCAACCATGTCACGTTCTACCAGAGCGCGGCCGGCATCGAGCCCTGGCGCCGCACCCAGCGCCGCGCGCTGCGCGACCAGATCGGCGTGAACCACCTGCTGGCCTCGTCCGCGATCCCGTTCGTCTTTCCGGCGATGCCGCTGTTCTGCGAAGGGCGGACCGAGTATTTCGGCGACGGCTCGATGCGCCAGCTGTCGCCGATTTCCCCGGCGATCCACCTGGGCGCCGACAAGGTCGTCGTGATCGGGGCCGGACGGCCGGCCGAAGCGCCGGCGGAGGAGAGTGGCGGGGAGAACGGCCATTACCCGACGCTGGCGCAGGTCGCCGGCCATGCGCTGTCGGGCATCTTCCTCGACAGCCTGGCGTCGGACGTCGAGCGGCTCGAACGGGTCAACCGCACGCTTGCCGCACTGGGCGAGGCCGACCGCCGCAAGCTTGACCTGCGGCCGGTGGACATGCTGCTCATCTCTCCGTCCGCATCCATCGACGAAATCGCCGCCCGCCACGTCGGCAGCCTGCCCGCGCCGATCCGCGCGCTTCTGGGCGTGCTGGGCGCGACCGAGCGGCGCGGCGGCGCGCTGGCTTCCTATCTGTTGTTCGAATCGGATTTCACGACCGAGCTGATGGCGCTCGGTCGGTGTGACGCATTTGCGCGCCGGCGCGACGTCGAAGCGTTTTTCGGCGTCGCGACCGGCCAGGCGGCCGTGGCGGGAGGATAGGGCGGCGTTCTAGCGTCGGAAGTTATTCGACGATCAGCGGCGCCAGCCGTCGTGCCAGTCGTGATCGCGGTCGTGATCCCATCCGTGGTGCCAGCCGTGCGGGCGATGCTCGTAGCGTTCCCGGTACCACGGGGCGGGCGAATAGTAGCGCACCACCGGGGCCGGCTCGACGTATACCGGGCGCGGCTGCACGTACACGGGCGGCGGTTCATAGACGACGGGCGGCCCATACACCACAGGCGGGCCGTAAACCACGGCCGGCGGCGCATAGATCGGCCCGCCGAGTTGAACCGATACGCCTACGTGGCCGCCGGCGTTTGCGCTCGTCGCGGCCGTCAGCAGCAGAGCGCCGAAGGCGAGGCTGATCGGAAGAAAATTGGTTTTCATCGGAAATCTCCTTGGTCGTCTTCATATTAGACAGGATCGGTCCGCCTCCCGCCAGCGGGCATTCGCCCCGCCGGGGTAAGTTCTGCAACAGCCTGTTTCAGGCGTGCCGGCCGCACTTGCCGCAGAAGACGATGTCGAAAAGTTGATTCGTTTTCGGCAACACGTTACGCTTGATACGGTCGCCATGCGCCGGTCGCCGAGCCGGGAACAAGATGACTGTCACCAGATTCTGCCGCCATGTCATCCTTCTTGTCGTAGCGTGTTTCCTTTTTGGAAATGCTCTTGCTCGCGGGAACGCTCATGTGGACGATATCCGGGCCGAGGCGTTGCCGCTCGAAGCTCGCGAAACGATCGCGGCGATCCGCCACGGCGGGCCGTATCCGTATGCGAAGGACGGCACGGTTTTCGGCAATTACGAGGGACTTTTGCCGAAGAAGCGGCGCGGGTATTATCACGAATTCACCGTCAGAACGCCCCGCGCCCACGGCCGCGGCCCCCGTCGCATCATCGTCGGGGGCGCGCCGGCCGTTTCCGACGAGTATTACTACACGGACGACCACTACGCGACGTTCAAGCGCATACGGCAATGACCGACATGAAGACAGAACATCGGTACGAACCTTCGCTCAACGTGCTGGCTCCTGAGGGCGACATGGATCTTTTGAAAACGGTTCCCCCCAACGCGGTGCAATCGATTCGCGCGTTCCGCGTCGCCGACCTGCAGGCGGAGGCCGCCCGTCTCGGTCAGCATTTCCTCTACGCGCATTGCGCGGAAGCGGTCACCAAGCAGCAGGTGCTGACCACCATCGCCGAAGCGTTCCATTTTCCCCGCCATTTCGGCAAGAACTTCGACGCGCTGGCCGATTGCCTGACCGACCTGACCTTCAAGGCCGGCGCCCAACCTGGCTTCCTCGTCGTGCTGGAGCAGTTGCCGAACACCTCGAAGTTCGACAAGGAGGCGCGCGAGACGCTGCTCGACGTGTTCCGCGACGCAGCAGAATTCTGGGGCGAGAAGAAGATTCCGTTCCGCGTGTTCTATTCTTTCCAGTAACGACTTTCCCGCTTCTCGTCGAATGCAGGACTGCAGCCCCGGCGCGCAGCGGGCAACCGTCCCGCGGGTACAATGCGGGCCATGAAACGTATCGTCATTTTGATTTCCGGGCGCGGCAGCAATCTGCGGGCGATCGCCGAGGCGTCGCACCTAGAACGCTGGCCCGCGCGGATCGCCGCCGTCGTCGCCAGCCGCGACGATGCCGAAGGACTCGGCTTCGCCCGGGCCGAAGGCATTCCGACCGCCGTGGTGCCGAGCCGGCGCTACCCGGTACGCGACGACTTCGATGCAGCCTTGCGGCAGGAAATCGACCGCTTCGCACCGGACCTCGTCGTGCTCGCCGGCTTCATGCGCATTCTGACACCCGCGTTCGTCGACCACTACGCGGGCCGGATGCTGAACATTCATCCATCGCTGCTGCCCGATTTCCCGGGACTGGACACGCACCGGCGCGCCTTGGAGGCAGGCGTGCGCGAGCACGGCGCCACGGTGCATTTCGTGACCGCCGACCTCGATCACGGCCCGATCGTCGCCCAGGCGCGCGTGCCGGTGCTGAACGGCGATACTCCGGCATCGCTGCAGGCGCGCGTGCTCGAGGCGGAGCATCGGATTTATCCCGAAGCGATCCGCGCGTTCGTCGAGGGGCATTTGCCCGGCTGTTTGCCGCACCGGCCGGCCCGCGCGACCGAGGACGCATCATGAGGCTGCCGCCCTCGGTCGCCGCGCACCTCGAAGCCGTGCTGCGGGAACTGCTGAATTTTTCCGGCCCGGCGGACGGCGTCCTGTCGCGCTATTTCCGGGAGCATCCGAAGCTCGGTGCGCGGGAACGCGGCGCGATTGCCGAAGCGGCCTACGGCGTGTTGCGCAACAAGGCGATGTACACCAACTTCTCCGAATCCGGCGCCGGTTCCGCGATGCGGCGCCTCGCTCTGATCGGCCTGACCGATGCGTTCGGCGCCGAGGCGATCGGCGGCCTGTCCGAGCAGGAAACGCAGTGGCTGGAACAGATTGGCCGGATCGACCGGCAGACGCTGCCCGTGTCGTTGCGTGCCAACCTGCCGGCCTGGCTGCTGGAACGGCTGATCGCGCAGTTCGGCAAGGAAGAGGCGCTGGCCTTCGCCGACGCGGTGAACCGGCCGGCGCCGCTCGACCTGCGGGCAAACGCACTCAAGGCGACGCGGGACGAAGTGATGGCCGCCCTGACTGCGATCCCGGTGACCGCCGAGCTGATGCGCTGGGCGCCGAACGGCGTGCGAGTGCTCGGCAAGCCGGTGCTGCAGAACCTGCCGCTGTTCCAGGCCGGCGGTTTCGAGGTGCAGGACGAAGGCAGCCAGCTGCTGTCGCAACTGGTCGGCGCGCGGCGCGGCGAGATGGTCGTCGATTTCTGCGCCGGTGCCGGCGGCAAGACGCTCGCGCTCGGCGCGGCGATGCGCAGTACCGGCCGGCTGTACGCGTTCGACGTATCGGAAAAGCGGCTCGCCAAGCTCAAGCCGCGGCTGGCGCGCAGCGGCCTGTCGAACGTGCATCCGGCGCTGATCGCGCACGAGAACGATGCGAAGGTGAAGCGGCTGTCCGGCAAGATCGACCGGGTGCTGGTCGATGCGCCCTGTACCGGGCTGGGCACGCTGCGCCGAAACCCGGACATGAAATGGCGTCAGACCGAAGCGACGGTGGCCGAGATGACCGCCAAGCAGGGCGCGATCCTGGAAGGTGCGTCACGTCTGGTGAAGCCGGGCGGGCGCCTCGTGTACGGCACCTGCAGCGTGCTGAACGAGGAAAACGACGCCGTGGTGGAGCGCTTCCTCGCCGCGCATCCCGACTTCGCGCTGGTTCCGGCGGACGACGTGCTGGCCGAGCAGAAGATCGATCTGCAGACCGGCCGCTATCTGCAGTTGCTGCCGCACCGGCACCAGACCGACGGTTTCTTCGCGGCGGTGCTCGAGCGGCGATGAAACAGCAGGCTCTGCTCCTGATCGCGGCGGCCGTGCTGGCTTTCGCCGGCCACGCTCCGGCCGCCGGCATCCCGGCGCCGGTGCAGGCGCGCGGAATGATGGTCGCGGCGTTCGCGCCCGAAGACGACGTCGAAGGTCTGATCGTCGGCGAACTCGACCGTGCGCAGCGAGAAGTGCTGGTGCAGGCCTACCTGCTGACCAGCAAGCCGATCGCGGCTGCCCTGACGGGCGCGCACCGGCGCGGGGTGGACGTGCGCGTGCTGGTCGACGGCCGGCAGGCGGACCGGGTCGAATCGTCCAAGGTCCGGCAACTGGTCAAGGCCGGCATCCCGGTCTGGCGCGAGGACGGCTACGAAAACGCACACGACAAGGTGATGGTGATCGACGCCGCGCTGCCTCGCGCGGTGGTGATCACCGGCAGCTACAACTTCACCTGGACTGCCCAGCACCGCAATGCCGAGAATGTCCTCGTGGCGCGCGGCAACCCGGAGCTGGCCGCCCGGTTCCATGCCAACTGGGAGCGCCGCATGCAGGCCGCCACGCCGATGACCCGATGAGAACCACGCTCCTGACCGGCCTGATCGACGACGTCGCGACTGACTTTTCCCGGCCCGGCGTGGTCTGGCAGATCGCTGAGGTGGCCGGCTGCGCCTTGCTCGGCTGGCTGCTGGCGCGCGCCCTACGCCGCGTCTTCTCCAATGCGCCGATGCAGCCGGCGGGGTTGCAACTGGTCGGCGAGCGTTTCTCGCGCATCCTGACACCGTTCCTGACCTGGCTGCTGCTGCTCGCGGCGCGCCCGCTGCTGGCGCCCTGGCACCACGTGAACCTGGTGCGGCTGGCCCTGCTGCTGGCCGGGGCGCTGGCGCTGATCCGGTTCGCCTTCTACGCGCTGCAGCGTGCGTTTGGCCGCAAGGGCACTGCGGGCGGCCTGCTGAAAATCCTCGAAACCGTGTTCGCGCTGCTGGTGTGCGCCGGGGTGGCGCTCTACATCACCGGCTGGTGGCCCGACCTGGTCGACTACCTCGAGCACACGGTGGTGCCGATCGGACACCACGAGGTTTCGGTCCTGACCATCCTGCAGGCGGCCGGTTCCGTAATCGTCACGCTGGTGGTCGCGCTCTGGGCCGGCCGCACGCTGGAAGACCGGCTGATGCGGATCGAGGACATCCATTCCTCGCTGCGCGCGGTGATCGCGCGGCTGGCGCGGGCGCTGCTGATCGTGGTGGCGGTGCTGGTCAGTCTGTCGATGGTCGGCATCGACCTGACGGTATTGTCGGTGTTCGGCGGCGCGCTCGGCGTCGGCCTCGGGCTCGGGCTGCAGAAGGTCGCCAGCAATTACGTGTCCGGCTTCATCATCCTGCTGGAGCGCAGCCTGGCGATCGGGGACATGATCATGGTCGATCGCTACTCCGGCATCATTACCCGCATCAACGCCCGCTACACGGTGCTGCGCGCGCTCGACGGCGTCGAAACCGTGGTGCCGAACGAGATGCTGGCCGCAAACGCGGTGCAGAACCTGTCTCTCAGCGACCGGTCGCTGCGGCTGGCCACCACTCTCGCCGTCGCCTACGATACCGATATCGAACGCCTGTTCCCGCTGCTGGTCGAAACCGCAATGGGGGTGTCCCGGGTGATGCGGGAACCTGCGCCGTCCGCCAACCTGCTGCGTTTCGGCGCCGATGGCCTGGAACTGGAAGTCGGATTCTGGATCGCCGATCCCGAGAACGGACGCATGGGCGTGACTTCCGAAGTCAACCGCGCGATCTGGCGGCTCCTGAACCGGGAAAACGTGACTGTGCCGTATCCGCAACGCGAAGTGACGCTGTTGCGCCGCGCGCGGCCGCCCGGTCCGCCCGAATCCCCCGACGCAGCGGCTCCGCGCGGCTAATTCGCGTACAATCGCCGCATATTTCGAGGAGAAGCCGCTATCGGGCGGCCCCTTTTCCTGACAACCGAACGGAGCATCGACCTTGACGAGCCAGGCATTTGACGGCGTGGTGAACTTTCTTTCCAGCGGCCTTGTGCATGCATCGGGCTGGCAGATCGTCGCCTACACGCTGATCGCCACCCATATCACGATCGCGGCGGTGACGATCTATCTGCATCGCTGCCAGGCGCACCGCGCGCTGGACCTGCATGCAATTCCGGCCCATTTCTTCCGCTTCTGGCTGTGGCTGACGACAGGCATGGTCACCAAGGAATGGGCGGCGATCCACCGCAAGCACCATGCAAAGTGCGAGACCGAGGACGATCCGCACAGCCCGGTCACGCGCGGCATCAAGAAGGTATTGCTGGAAGGTGCCGAGCTGTATCGCGCGGAATCCAAGAACCGCGAGACGATCGAGAAGTTCGGCCACGGCACGCCGGACGACTGGGTCGAGCGCAACGTGTATTCGAAGTACAGCTGGCAGGGCGTGGCGCTGCTGCTGATCCTCGACGTACTGCTGTTCGGCGTGATCGGCCTGACCGTGTGGGGCGTGCAGATGCTGTGGATTCCGGTGACGGCGGCCGGCATCATCAACGGCGTCGGCCACTACTGGGGCTACCGCAATTACGATTGCGCCGACGCATCGCGAAACATCCTGCCGATCGGTATCCTGATCGGCGGCGAGGAACTGCACAACAATCACCATACGTTCGGCACGTCGGCGCGGCTGTCGTCGAAGTGGTACGAATTCGACATCGGCTGGCTCTACATCCGGATTCTCGAAACTCTCGGCCTGGCGACGGTGAAGAAAGTGGCGCCGGCACCGAAGTTCGACCGCGAAAAGCTGGTCGCCGATTTCGACACGCTGCAAGCGGTGATCGCCAACCGCTACGACGTGATGGCGAAGTATGCCAAGTCGCTCAAGCGCACCTGGCGCGAGGAAGTCGCCCACCTCGCGGAAAAGCCTTCGCTGGGATCGAGCTTCCTGAAGTCTTCCAGGAAACTGCTCGTCAGCGAGCCGACCAAGCTGGAACCGACGCAGAAGCAGCAACTGACGGAACTCTTCACTCACAGCAAGCCGCTGGAGACGATGCACGAAATGCGCGTCGAACTGAGCGCAATCTGGGAGCGCTCCCACGCCAGCCGCGAGCAACTGCTGCACCAACTGCAGGACTGGTGCGCGCGCGCGGAATCGTCCGGCATCCATGCGTTGCGCGACTTTTCGCTGCGCCTGCGCAGCTATGCGTGATCCGGGACAGGACGGCCGAACCGTCCGCCTCGTCCGCGAAAGGAGCCGCAAGGCTCCTTTTTCTTTTGGGGCAGGCGTTCCGCCGCGAGCGTTGCGGCGGCGCACCGCATGTCAGTCACGGCGGCGCGCAAACAAAAATCCCCGCGAGGCATTGCCCGGCGGGGATTTTGGAAACGCAGCGAATCACTGTTACTTGATCTTGGTTTCCTTGTAGGCGACGTGCTTGCGAGCCTTGGGATCGAACTTGATGATCTCCATCTTCTCGGGCATCGTGCGCTTGTTCTTGGTGGTCGTGTAGAAGTGACCCGTTCCTGCGGTCGACTCCAGCTTGATCTTGTCGCGGCCGGATTTAGCCATGATGGTTCCTTGTGCAAGTTGGGGACGTAGTCAGCACTGCCGCCGCTACGCCTGCGATTTCGAAAACGGTCAGACCTTCTCGCCGCGGGCGCGCATGTCGGCCAGCACGGCGTCGATGCCGATCTTGTCGATCACGCGCAAGCCGGCGTTGGACACGCGCAGCGACACCCAGCGGTTTTCCGACTCGACGAAAATGCGGCGGTTCTGCAGGTTCGGCAGAAAGCGGCGCTTGGTCTTGTTGTTCGCGTGGGAAACGTTGTTGCCGGTGATCGGCTTTTTCCCGGTGACTTGGCAGACGCGTGCCATAAGGTGACTCCTCGAAGGTTCCGGATTTGGAAAAACCGCGAGTATAGCGAAAAACACGAGGCGATTCAACGACTTGCGCGGAAAAATCGTGTCTTTGTCTATTCTTGTTATTTAACATTTTGCCGCCTGTTCCGCGTTTCAGAGCAAGCCGTGCTCGGCGAACGAATAGACGCCTTCCCGCGCCACCACGAAGTGGTCCAGCACCCGCACGTCGACCAGCATCAGCGCCTGCTGCAGCGTCCGGGTGAGGGTCCGGTCGGCGGCGCTCGGATCGGCGGTTCCGGACGGATGGTTGTGCGCCAGGATCAGGCTTGCGGCATTGCGCGCCATTGCCGCCTTGACCACTTCGCGGGGATAGACGCTGGCGTGCGTCAGCGTGCCGCGAAACAGTTCGCTCGATCCGATCACCCGGTTGCGCACGTCCAGGAACAGCACCACGAAGCATTCCTGCGGCCGGTTGGCGAGCAGCAGTCGCAGGTAAGCCCGCACCGCGTCCGGCGAGTCGAGGACATCGCCGTTTTCCAAACCCTCCGCAAGAGCGCGCCGCGCCAGTTCGAGCACCGCTTGCAATTGCGCGAACTTGGCTGGCCCAAGGCCGTTGACTGCGGAAAATTCGGCCAGCGACGCGGCGAACAGGCCGTTGAGCGATCCGAAGCGGGAGACCATGTCGCGGCCGAGATCGACTGCGCTCTTGCCGGCGACGCCGACGCGCAGAAAAACCGCCAGCAATTCCGCGTCGGACAGCGCCTGCGGTCCCTGCCGGATCAGGCGTTCCCGCGGACGGTCTTCTTCGGGCCAGTCGGTGATTGCCATGGGCGTATCGCTTCCTCATTGCAGGGCGTCGCAGCGATCGTCGCCGTGATCATCGGCGCCCACGCGGGGCGCGCCGGTCGCATCGCGCTTACAATAACGGGCTGCGCAGTCGAGCACAATTTCTCCATGTCAAACAATTCTCCCGCGGTCAGCGAGTCGTCCTACCTGACACTGCATTACCGCCTGTCGTCGGCCGACGGCGAAGACATCGTCAGCACGTTCGCGGGCAACCCCGCCACGCTGCAGTTCGGCAGCGGGCAACTGGCGCCGCAACTGGAAACCAAGCTGCTCGGCTTGCAGGAAGGCACGCATCAAGTGTTCGAGCTGACGCCCGAGGAGGCTTTCGGCCCGCACAATCCGGACCTGCTGCAACGCGTCTCGCTGACGACGCTGCGCGAGAATTCGCAGCTCGGCGAGGAATACCGCGTCGGCGACCTGGTCCAGTTCGCCGCGCCGGGCGGCGGTGAATTCGCCGGCATTCTCCAGCGCATCGACGGCGAGGACGCGCTGTTCGATTTCAACCATCCGCTCGCCGGCCAGACGCTCAGATTCGAAGTGAAGATCATCGGCGTGCTCTAGCATCGCCGGCCGGCGCGGTCCGCCGCGGCCGCAACAGGAGAAGCCAACATGGAACACGACATCCTGCTCGCCCAGCCGCGCGGCTTTTGCGCGGGCGTGGACCGCGCGATCGAGATCGTCGAGCGTGCGCTCGCGCAATTCGGTGCGCCGATCTACGTCCGTCACGAGATCGTCCACAACGCCTACGTCGTCGAGGACCTGCGGCGCAAGGGCGCGATCTTCATCGAACGTCTGGCCGACGTGCCGGCGGGCAACACCGTGGTGTTCTCGGCGCACGGCGTGCCCAGGGCGGTCGAGCAGGAAGCTGCCGAGCGTGGACTGCGTGTGTTCGACGCGACCTGCCCGCTGGTGACGAAAGTCCATATCGAGGTCGGCAAGATGCGCCGCGACGGCCGCGAGATCGTCATGATCGGCCATGCCGGACACCCGGAAGTCGAGGGCACGATGGGACAAGCCGAGGCGGGCATGCACCTGGTCGAGACCGTCGAGGACGTCGCTCGCCTGGACGTGGCCGACCCGCGGCGGCTGGCCTACGTCACGCAGACCACGCTGTCGGTGGACGACACCGCCGACGTGATCGCGGCGTTGAAGGCGCGCTTCCCGGAGATCGCCGAACCGAAGAAGGGCGATATCTGCTACGCCACCACCAATCGGCAGGAAGCGGTCAAGTTCATGGCGCCGCAGGTGGACGCGGTGATCGTGGTCGGCAGCCCGAACAGCTCGAACTCGAACCGGCTGCGCGAGGTGGCGGAAAAGAAGGGCGCGGCGGCCTACATGGTCGACAATGCCTTGCAGATCGATCCGGCCTGGCTGAAGGGCCGGCGGCGGATCGGTGTGACGGCCGGCGCGTCGGCGCCGGAAGTGCTGGTGCAGGCGGTGATCGATCGCCTGAAGGCGCTGGGCGCGGGCAGCGTGCGCACGCTGGACGGCGTCGAGGAGAATGTGACCTTCCCGATGCCCAAGGGACTCGGCGCCGCGCGTTCCGCGGGCTGAGAGCAGGTTTTCGAACGCGCTTCTCGCCGGCAGCAGCCGTCCGCCAGAGAACGGAACCGCGGGTCGAAAGCACGACCGCGAAGTTTGCGCCGGAAGGCGAGTTCGGTATACTCCGATGCCATTCCGGCAAAAGTCCACGAGACCGCGCCGTCGGGCACCGCCCGTTTTTCACGAAAAACGCTCAGGAGGAGACGATGGCGCCCCCCGCACCAGTTACCCTGCCAGTCGGCCTTGCGGCATGCCGCAAGGCGTAGCCGCCGCAGATTGAAACGGCACCCCCATCCGATGCGGGTGCCGTTTTTGTTGTCCGCAACCGGATTTGCCTGACTGCAACAGAAAGGCCAGTCCGACCCCGCGACATACCGATCCATCGGAGCAACCGAACATGGACATCTTCCTTCAGCAAATCTTCACCGGCCTGGTGCTCGGCAGCATGTACGCGCTGATCGCGCTCGGCTACACCATGGTGTACGGCGTGCTCAATCTCATCAACTTCGCCCACGGCGACGTGCTGATGATCGGTGCGATGACCGGCCTGACCATTCTCAACCTGCTGCAGAGTGCCGCGCCCGGACTGCCGGGCATCGTGAAGCTGTTCATCGCGATCGCCGGCGCGATCCCGGTGTGCGCGATCGTCAACGTGCTGATCGAGCGGATCGCCTACCGCCGGCTGCGCAACGCGCCGCGCCTGGCGCCGCTGATCACCGCGATCGGGGTGTCGATCCTGCTGCAGACCATCGCGATGATGATCTGGGGCCGCAGCCCGATCCCGTTCCCGCAGGTGATGCCGTCCGACCCGATCAACATCGGCGGCGCGCTGATCTCGCCGACGCAACTGATGC
>JBQCGO010000170.1:0-4735 GCA_051955575.1 Burkholderiaceae bacterium | reverse complement strand
CTGACGACGCAGATGAAGTCGGTCGGCGAGGTGATGGCGATCGGCCGCACCTTCCAGGAATCGTTCCAGAAGGCGCTGCGCGGCCTCGAGGTCGGCGCCGACGGCATGAACGAGAAGACCACCGACCGCGAAGTGATCGAGGAAGAGCTCGGCGAGCCGGGACCGGAGCGGATCTGGTACGTCGGCGATGCGTTCGCGCAGGGTTTCTCGCTGGAAGAAGTGCATCAACTGACCCATATCGACCCGTGGTTCCTTTCGCAGATCAAGGAAATCGTCGACATCGAGCTGTGGCTTGAAACCCGCACGTTGGACGATCTCGACCGCACGACGCTGTTCACGCTGAAGCAGAAGGGCTTCTCCGACCGCCGGCTGGCCAAGCTGCTCAAGACAACCGATGCCGCGGTGCGCGCGAAGCGGCGCGCGCTGAACGTGCGTCCGGTCTACAAGCGCGTCGACACCTGCGCCGGCGAGTTCGCCACCAATACCGCCTACATGTACTCGTCCTACGATGAGGAATGCGAGTCGAACCCCAGCGACAAAAAGAAGATCATGGTGCTCGGCGGCGGCCCGAACCGGATCGGCCAGGGCATCGAATTCGACTACTGCTGCGTGCACGCGGCACTGGCGATGCGCGAGGACGGCTACGAGACCATCATGGTCAACTGCAACCCGGAAACCGTTTCGACCGACTACGACACCTCGGACCGGCTCTACTTCGAGCCGCTGACGCTGGAAGACGTGCTGGAGATCGTCGACAAGGAAAAACCGGTCGGCGTGATCGTCCAGTACGGCGGCCAGACGCCGCTGAAACTCGCGCTGGATCTCGAAGCCAACGGCGTGCCGATCGTCGGCACCTCGCCGGACATGATCGACGCCGCCGAAGACCGCGAACGGTTCCAGAAGCTGCTGAACGAACTCGGCCTGCGGCAGCCGCCGAACCGCACCGCGCGCACCGAGGAAGAAGCGCTCAAGCTGGCGCAGGAGATCGGCTACCCGCTGGTGGTGCGCCCGTCCTACGTGCTCGGCGGCCGCGCGATGGAAATCGTCCACGAGCAGCGCGACCTCGAGCGCTACATGCGCGAGGCCGTGAAAGTCTCGAACGACTCGCCGGTGCTGCTGGATCGCTTCCTGAACGATGCGATCGAGGTCGACGTCGACTGCCTGTCCGACGGCAAGCGCACCTTCATCGGCGGCGTGATGGAGCACATCGAGCAGGCCGGCGTGCACTCGGGCGATTCGGCCTGCTCGCTGCCGCCGTACTCGCTGTCGCCCGAAACCATCGACGAACTCAAGCGCCAGACCGCGCTGATGGCCAAGGGCCTGAACGTGGTCGGCCTGATGAATGTGCAGTTCGCGATCCAGCAGCAGGAAATCGACGGCAAGACGCAGGACGTGGTGTACGTGCTCGAAGTCAATCCGCGCGCCTCGCGCACCGTGCCGTTCGTCTCCAAGGCGACCGGCCTGCAGCTGGCGAAGATCGCGGCGCGCTGCATGGTCGGGCAGTCGCTCGATGCGCAGGGCATCGGCGACGAAGTGGTGCCGCCGTACTTCAGCGTCAATGAAGCGGTGTTCCCGTTCGTCAAGTTGCCGGGCGTGGACACCATCCTCGGCCCGGAGATGAAGTCGACCGGCGAGGTGATGGGCGTGGGCTGCACCTTCGGCGAAGCGTTCGTCAAGTCGCAACTCGGCGCCGGCGTCAAGCTGCCGCAGTCGGGCAAGGTGTTCCTGAGCGTGAAGGCGAGCGACAAGCCGCGCGCGGTGCAGGTCGCGAAGGATCTCGTGGAGATCGGTTTCTCGGTGGTGGCGACCAAGGGCACCGCCGCCGCGATCCACGCGGCCGGCGTGCCGGTGACCACCGTCAACAAGGTCGCCGAAGGCCGTCCGCACGTGGTCGACATGATCAAGAACAACGAGATCGCACTGGTTATCAACACTGTCGAGGAAAAGCGCAGCGCCATCGCTGACTCGCGCACCATCCGCACTTCCGCGCTGGCCGCGCGGGTGACGACCTACACTACGATCGCGGGCGCCGAAGCCGCGGTCGAGGGCATGGCGCACTTGAACGAGCTGAACGTCTACGATTTACAGGGCTTGCATAAAACCTTACACTAGGTCCGTCGTTCCACTGCAGCAGAGGTCACTTGTGGCACCGTCATACGGTGCCGTTCGTGGCCTCTGTGCTTTTTGATCTACGGATTTCGAGACACAGACTTTCCATGAATACAGTCCCCATCACCAAGCACGGCGCGCAACTGCTGAAGGAAGAGTTGCAGCGCCTGAAGTCCAAGGACCGTCCGGCCGTCATCAACGCGATCGCAGAAGCACGCGCCCAAGGCGACCTGTCCGAAAACGCCGAGTACGACGCTGCCAAGGAGAAACAGAGCTTCATCGAAGGCCGCATCGCCGACCTCGAGGGCAAGCTCGGTTCGGCGCAGATCATCGACCCGGCATCGCTGGATGCCGGCGGTCGCATCGTGTTCGGCTCCACGGTCGACCTGGAAGACCTCGAATCCGGCGAGAAGGTGACCTACCAGATCGTCGGCGTCGACGAAGCCGACATCAAGGAGCGCAAGGTATCGATCACGTCGCCGATCGCGCGCGCGCTGATCGGCAAGTTCGCGGGCGATGCGGTCGACGTGCAGGCGCCGTCGGGCATCCGCGAATACGAAATCCTGGACGTGCGCTACGTCTGACGCGATGCGAGCCCGGCTGCTGCGCGATGCCCGCGCACGGATATTGGTCGCCACGTTCTGGGTCGGCAGCCTGTGGACGATCGGCTACCTCGTTGCGCCGACCCTGTTCGCCACGCTGGCCGACCGCATGCTGGCGGGCACCATCGCCGGCCGGCTGTTCCGGGTCGAAGCCTGGGTCTCGGTTTTCGCGGCAGTTCTACTCGCGCTGCTCGTGCAATGCGCACAGGAAGGCGAGGGCGGATCAGACCGCCGCGCCTGCCTGCGCCTGATCGGGCTGATGTTCCTGTGCACACTGATCGGCTATTTCGCGCTCCAGCCGCAGATGGCCGCACTGCGTTCCAGCGGCCCGATGACCGGCGAGACGCTGCGCCAGTTCGGCATCCTGCACGGGATATCGAGCGGCATCTACCTGGTGCAGAGCCTGCTCGGGCTGTTTCTCGTCTTCCGGATTCGCTGACGTCTTGCGTCGCTCTTAGCGCATCGGCTTGACGATGCGATGGGTATGCAACCGGTATTGCGGCGCATCGCTCGCGCCGCGCGCCCGATCCTCGAAAAAGAACCGCAGCGTCTGGGAGATCGTCGGGAACGCGATCTCGTCCCAGGGAATATCGCGTTCGCCGAACAGGTTCACTTCCAGGCTTTCCACGCCGGCTTCATAGTCCAGGTCCAGCAGCGTGGCGCGGGAGAAGATATGCACCTGGTTGACGTGCGGCACGTCGACCAGGGACAGCGGCTCGTGCAGTTCGATGCGCGCGCCGGCCTCTTCGAGCGTTTCCCGCATCGCCGCCTCGGCCGTGGTCTCGCCGTTCTCCATGTAGCCCGCGGGCAGCGTCCAGTAGCCGTGGCGCGGCTCGATCGCGCGCCGGCACAGCAGCAATTGCGGTTGTCCGTCGCGTTCCCAGACCGGGATCGAGCCGACGACGATCTTGGGATTCTGGTAGTGGATCGTTCCGCATTGCGTGCAGACGTGCCGCAGCCGGTTGTCGTCGGGAGGAATCAGGAGCGTGACCGGATGCGCGCACTCGGAGCAGAAATTCATGGACGGCGGAATCGACTTGAAGAGGGCGGAAACGGCGAGCGCGAGCATGCCGCGGCGAACTGCCAAGTGTAGCATTCGACAGGTAGGCGTCGAATCGGGTTGCGCCGGCGCGCGATTCCTTGTATAGTTAACGACTCAGACGCGGGGTGGAGCAGTCTGGCAGCTCGTCGGGCTCATAACCCGAAGGTCACAGGTTCAAATCCTGTCCCCGCAACCAATCTTTCAGGCCGCGGCCGTATTCTGGCCGCAGGCAGCTCCCGCCGAGAACATCAAACCCACCAAGGGGCGGTAGAGCGCGTTCAGCGGTTCCACGGTTTTCAACGGCGCCGCCGCCTGCCTTCGCAAAGGTTGTGACGAAAAAACGAACCAACGAGCCGCTCATGAGTCGCACATGAACATCGCGGAGGCGAAGAAGGTCCTCGAAACGGCGTTGCTGTGTTCCCATGAGCCGCTGTCGACCGGCGAATTGAGGAAGCTGTTCGCCGACGGGCCGGAAAGCGGCCCGGAAATGAGCGAGCCGGAATTCGACGCCGAAGCGATCGGTCGTCTGCTCGAAGACATCCGCGCCGACTGGTCGGACAAGGGCATCGAGCTCGTCGGCGTCGCAAGCGGCTGGCGTTTCCAGAGTCGGCCGGAAATGAAGATTTATCTGGAGCGTCTGAACCCGGAAAAGCCGGCCCGCTATTCCAGGGCGACGCTCGAAACCCTCGCGATCATCGCGTACCGCCAGCCCGTCACGCGCGGCGACATCGAGGAAATCCGCGGCGTCACCGTCAATTCGCAAACCATACGGATGCTGGAGGAGCGGGGCTGGATCGAGTCCATCGGACACCGCGACGTCCCCGGACGTCCCGCCCTGTTTGGCACGACCCGCCAGTTTCTCGACGATCTCGGACTGGCCTCGCTGAACCAGTTGCCCCCGCTGGAGGAAATCGCCGGCGGGGAGATGCCCGGTGCGGTGATGCTGCAACTGGAAGCGCTCGACATCGGCGGCCCGGATGCT
>JBQCGO010000169.1:0-4087 GCA_051955575.1 Burkholderiaceae bacterium | reverse complement strand
AACACGGTGCCGGGCGAGCAGAACACCTCGCCGATGCCGGCCGCCGCCGCGCTGCGCAGCATCGATCCCATGTTGCCGGGATCCTGCACACCGTCCAGCAGTAGCGCCGATCCGCGCAGCATGTCCGGCGCGTTGCCTTCCGGCTGCCGGGGCGTGTCGATGACGAACAGGAGTCCGGCGCCGTGCTCGACCTGGCTGATCGAGGCGTGCAGCGCGTCGGCCAGCGCCACGCAGCGGCCGCCCGCCGCTTCGCAGCGCACGACGACGGCGGCGATCTCCGGTGTGGCAAGCGCCGATTGCGCAACTGCGCAGATCGCCGGCAGACCGACGTGATCGAGATAGGCCTGCGCCAGGTGCGCGCCGTCCAGCAGGGTCCGCCCGGCCTTGCGGCGCGCCTGCGAGCTGGCGGCCAACTGGCGCAGCTCTTTCACCAGCGGATTGTCGCGCGAGGTCAGCGTCTGCATGCGAGACTCACGGCCAGTCAGCCGGCCGGCAGCAGCGCGCGCACCGGCGCGTAGGAGCGCCGATGCACCGGCGAGACGCCGTGCAGCCGCAGCCGTTCGAGGTGGAGCGCGGTCGGGTAGCCCTTGTGTCGATCGAACGCGTATTGCGGAAAGCGCGCGTGCAACTCGTCCAGCACCGCGTCGCGCGCGGTCTTGGCCAGGATCGATGCGGCCGAGATCGCCGGCACCGTGGCGTCGCCGCGCACCACGGCCCGGGCGGCGACCGGCAGGTCGGGACAGCGGTTGCCGTCGATCAGCGCGAGGCCCGGCGGGACATGCAGGCCATCGACCGCGCGCCGCATCGCCAGCATCGTGGCCTGCAGGATGTTCAACTCATCAATCTCGGTTTCGGAGCAGTGCGCGATCGACCAGGCCAGCGCCCGTTCGCGGATCGCCTCGGCCAGCGCCTCGCGCCGGGCGGCGCTCAGTTTCTTCGAATCGCGCAGCCCGTCGATCGGGCGCGCCGGATCGAGAATGACGGCGGCGGCGAATACCGGGCCGGCCAACGGTCCGCGGCCCGCCTCGTCGACACCGCACACCAGCAGGCCGGTTTCCCGCCTCGGGCCGAACAGGTTTTCCTGGCGCGGGTCAGCGGTCATCGCGGCCCTCGATCATCCGGATCACCGCGTCGGCGCTGCAGGCCGCGGTGTCGCGCAGCAGCGCATGGTGCATCCTGGTGAAACGCTCACGCAGCCGCTCGGCGTTGGCGGTATCGGTGAGCTGCCGCCACAGCGCGTCGGCAAGCGCGTCCGGCGTCGCCGCATCCTGCAGCAGTTCGGGCACCAGGAACTCGCGCGCGAGGATGTTCGGCAAGCCGATCCACGGCTGGTAAGACATGTGGCGCAGCACTTCCCAGGATGCGCGCATCATCTTGTAGGCGATCACCATCGGCTTCTTGAACAGCGCGACCTCGAGCGATGCGGTGCCGGACGCGACCAGCACCGCGTCGGCGGCGGCCATCGCCAAATGCGACTGACCATCCAGCAGGCGCAGCGCCACGCCGTCGAGGCGGGCATCGCGAATCAATTGCTCGAAATACGCGCGCTGGCACGGCCCGGCCATCGGCACCACGAACTGCAGCGACGCATCGCGCTGCGCCAGCCGGCGCGCGGCCTCGACGAACGGCACCGCGTTGTACTTCAGTTCCGACATCCGGCTGCCCGGCAGGATCGCGGCCACCGGCTTGTTCAGATCCAGACCGAGCGCCGTGCGGGCGGCCGCCGTGTCCGGAACCATCGGAATCACTTCGGCCAGGGGATGGCCGACGTAAGTGACCGGAATGCCGGCATCGCGATAGATCTGCTCCTCGAACGGAAACACTACCAGCATGTGCGAGACGGCCTGCGCGATCTTTTTGATCCGGCCGCCGCGCCAGGCCCAGATCGACGGGCTGACGAAATGCACGGTCGGGATGCCGGCGCGTTTCAACGACGTTTCCAGGCCGAGGTTGAAGTCCGGCGCATCGACGCCGACGAAGACGTCCGGGCGCTCGTCCAGCAGCCGGTCGCGCAAGGCATTGCGTATGCCGCTGATTTCGCGGTAGTGGGCCAGCACTTCGAACAGGCCGCGCACCGCGAGCTTTTCGATCGGCCAGTCGGCCTGGAAACCGTAGGCGGCCATCTCCGGGCCGCCGATGCCGTGGATCGTCGCGCCCGGTAATCGTGGACGCAATCCGGAGAGCAGGCGGCCGGCCAGCAGGTCGCCGGACGCTTCGCCGGCGACCATCGCAACGATCGGGTTACCGCGCGATCCCACGCGTGCTGCCGTCCAGGAATTCACGTAGCTGGCGCAGCACGTCCGCCGAGCGAGGCGTCTCGGTTTCGGCGCGCGCCAGCGCCGCCTTGGCGTCGTCGAGCGACAGCGCCGACTTGTAGATGGTCCGGTAGGCGTTGCGCAGATCGCCGATCTGCTCGCGGGTGAAGCCGCGCCGCTTCAGGCCCTCGATGTTGATGCCGTGCGGCGACGCCGGATTCCCGGACAGCAGCACGAACGGCGGCACGTCCTGGGTCAGGCTGGTGTTCATGCCGATGAACGCGTGCGCTCCGATCCGGCAAAACTGGTGGACCGCCGCGAAGCCGCTCATGATGACCCAGTCGCCGACGTGTACGTGGCCGGCCAGCGTGGCGTTGTTCGAGAAGATGGTATGGCTGCCCACCTGACAGTCGTGCGCGAGATGGACGTAGGCCAGGATCCAGTTGTCGCTGCCCAGGCGGGTCACACCGGCGTCCTGCGCGGTGCCGACGTTGAAGGTGCAGAACTCCCGGATCAGGTTGCGGTCGCCGATCTCCAGGGCGGTGTCCTCGCCGGCGTACTTCTTGTCCTGCGGCGCGCCGCCGATCGAGCAGAAGCGATAGAAGACGTTGTCGCAGCCGATCGTGGTGCGGCCGTCGATCACCACGTGCGGGCCGACCTTGGTGCGCGCGCCGATGCGCACTTTCGGACCGACGATCGAGTACGGGCCGACCTCGACGGTCGAATCCAGTTCGGCCTTCGGGTCGACGATCGCCGTCGGGTGAATGCCCGTCATCGCTAGATCGCCGGCTGGCTGGCGTCGGCCGCGCTGCGCACGGTGCACATCAGCTCAGCTTCCACCACGGTCTGGCCCTCGACGCTGCCCTTGGCCGCGTATTTCCAGATGCCGCGCGCATGCCGCAGGATCTCGACGTCCATCCGCAACTGGTCGCCCGGCTCCACCGGCCGCTTGAAGCGGGCGCCGTCGATGCCGATGAAATAGACGATGCTGCTGTCGTCCGGCTTGCGGCCGGCCGTCAGGAACGACAGCAACGCGGCGGTCTGGGCCAGCGCTTCGATCGTCAGCACGCCCGGCATCACCGGCTTGTGCGGGAAATGGCCGTTGAAGAATTCCTCGTTGGCGGTGACGTTCTTGATCGCGGTGATCCGTTTGCCGGATTCCCAGTCCAGCACGCGGTCGACCAGCAGCAGCGGGTAGCGGTGCGGCAGGTATTGCTTGATCTGATTGATGTCGAGACTATTCATCGTTCTTGGCGAGCAACTGTTTGACGGTTTTTTCGAGTGCCCGGATTTTCTCACGCAAGCCGCCGAGATTGCGCAGGAGGGCGGCATTCTTTTCCCACTCGGCCTTCTTCGCCATCGGGTAGAAGCCCATGTACTGGCCCGGCTCCTCGATGGAACGCGGCACCAGCGTGCCGGGGCCGACGTGGACATGGTCGACGATCTTGATGTGGCCGTTGATCATCGCCGCGCCGCCGACCGTGCAATACCGGCCGATGCGCGCGCTGCCGGCGATGCCCACGCAGCCGGCCATCGCGGTATGCGCGCCGATATGGCAGTTGTGGCCGATCTGGATCTGGTTGTCGAGCTTGACGCCGTCCTCGATCACGGTGTCGTCCAGCGCGCCGCGGTCGACCGTGGTGTTGGCGCCGATGTCGACGTCGTTGCCGATCACCACGCGGCCGGTCTGCGGAATCCGGATCCAGGCACCCTTCTCGTTGGCGAATCCGAATCCGGCCGCGCCGACGACCACGCCGGAATGCAGGATGCAGCGGTCGCCGACGATGCAGCGCGCCTGCACCACCACCTGCGGATGCAGCACCGTGCCGGCG
>JBQCGO010000168.1:0-7312 GCA_051955575.1 Burkholderiaceae bacterium | reverse complement strand
TCGTCGGGCCGACGGCCGCACCCGCCAGGTCGCCGGCATGCGGGCGTCCGCCGCGGGGGGCCCGCGCGTCGATGCCGCCGTGGTTGCCTATCACGGCGGCGGCCGCCCCACGCCGCGCCCCACGCGTGGCTGGCGCGGCCAGGATCGCCAGCGCCTGTTCACGCGTCAGTCCGCTGCGCCGCATCACCCGCCGCACCTGTTCCTCCTCGTCGCAGTCGACCACCAGCACGCGCGAGACGCGCGCCTTCCAGGTGCCGGACTCGACCAGCAGCGGCACGACGAACATCAGGTAGGCGCCGTGCGCGAGGCCGGCGACGCGCGCGGTCTCCGCGCGGATCAGCGGATGCAGGATCGATTCCAGGCGGCGCCGGGCGCCGGCGTCGGCGAACACCGCCGCGCGCATCGCGGCGCGGTCGAGCGCGCCGTCGGGGGCGATGAAGGCATCGCCGAACTCGCGCCGGATCACCGGCATCGCGCGCCCGCCGGGCGCGGTCAGATCATGGGAAATCAGGTCGGTGTCGACGATCGCCGCGCCGAGCCGGCCGAACAGGTCGGCCACCGTCGACTTGCCGCTGCCGATGCCGCCGGTCAGGCCGACCGAGAACCGCGCGGGAGATTCGTGGCCGGCGGTCATGGTGAAGCGCTCAGTAGGTGTAGCGCAGGTAGGAGTCGACCAGCCTGTCGCCGTACAGCAGCGCCAGCAGGCCAGCGGCGGCGAGATAGGGGCCGAACGGAATCGGGTTGTCGCGGCCGCGCCGGCTCAGGACGATCATCGCGATGCCGGCCACCGCGCCGACGAAGGACGACAGCAGCACGATCACCGGCAGCATCTTCCAGCCGAGCCAGGCGCCGAGCGCGGAGAGCAGCTTGAAGTCGCCGTAACCCATGCCTTCCTTGCCGGTGGCGAGCTTGAACAGCCAGTAGATGCTCCACAGCGCGAGGTAGCCGGCCGCCGCGCCGATGACCGCTTCGTCCAGCGGCACGAACACGCCTTTCAGGTTGACCAGCAGGCCGCACCAGAGCAGCGGCAGCGTGAGGTCGTCGGGCAGCAACTGGGTGTCGGCGTCGATGAAGGTCATCGCGATCAGCAGCCAGGCGAACAGCAGCGTCGCCAGCCCGGCCGGGCCGCTGCCGAAATGCCAGATCAGGAACGCGGACAGCGCGCCGGTCAGCAGCTCGATGGCGGGATAGCGGGCTGAAATCGCTGCCTTGCATTCGAGGCACTTGCCGCGCAGCCAGAGGTAGCTGAAGACCGGGATGTTCTCGGCCGCGCCGATCGGGTGCGCGCAATGCGGACAGCGTGAGCGCGGCGTCATCAGGTTGAAGCGCTCCTCGTGCGGCAGCGGCCGGCCGAGTTCCTGCGCGACGTAATTGTCCGATTCGCGCTGCATCATGATCGGCAGCCGGTGGATCACGACGTTCAGGAAACTGCCGATCACGAGGCCGATCACGCCGGCGGCCAATGCGGGAAACAGCGTGGCCGGCGGCGCGAAAAACAGGAGATCGAGCATCAGACCACGGAACCCAGCTTGAAGATCGGCAGATACATCGCGATCACGAGGCCGCCGATCAGCACGCCGAGGACCACCATGATCAGCGGCTCCATCAGGCTGGACAGCGATTCGACCGCCTCATTGACCTCGGCCTCGTAGAAATCCGCGACCTTGCCCAGCATCTGGTCGAGCGAGCCGGATTCCTCGCCGATGGACACCATCTGCGTGACCATGTTCGGGAACACGCCGGAATTCTGCATCGCGCTGGTCAGGCTGACACCGGTGCTGACTTCGTTCTGGATCTTCCTGGTCGCTTCGAGGTAGAGGATGTTGCCGGCGGCGCCGCCAACCGAATCCAGCGATTCGACCAGCGGCACGCCGGCGGCGAACATGGTGGCCAGCGTGCGGGTCCAGCGCGCGATGGTCGCCTTGCGCAGCACGTCGCCGAACACCGGCAGCCGCAGCAGCGTGCGGTCCATGATCCGCTGCACCTTCGGCGAGCGTTTCCACGACTGGAAGAACAGATAGAGACCGCCGAACAGGCCGCCGAAGATGAAATACCAGTTGGCGACGAAGAAATCCGAGATCGCGATCACCATCAGCGTGGGCGCGGGGAGGTCGGCGCCGAAGCTGCGGAACACGTCCTTGAAAGCCGGCACCACCCAGATCATGATCACCGCGGTCACCACGAAGGCCACCACCAGGATCGATACCGGGTAGAACATCGCCGACTTGATCTTGCCCTTGATCGCCAGCGTCTTTTCCTTGTAGGTCGCCAGTCGTTCGAGCAGATCTTCCAGGATGCCGGCCTGTTCGCCGGCGCCGACCAGGTTGCAGAACAGCGGATCGAAGTAGAGCGGAAACTTGCGGAACGCCTGGTTCAGACTGGTGCCGGTTTCGACGTCGGCGCGGATGTCCTGCACCAGCCGCGACACCGATGCGTTGGCGTGGCCCTTGGCGACGATGTCGAACGCCTGCAGCAGCGGGACGCCGGCCTTCATCATCGTCGCGAGCTGGCGGGTGAACAGCGCCAGGTCCTTCTCGGTCACTTTCTTGCCGCGGCGGAAGGTCTTCTTCTTGACCTTGGTAACCAGGATGCCTTGCCGGCGCAGCGTGACGTTGACCACGGTTTCGCTGCCGGCGCGCAATTCGCCGCGTACCTGCTTGCCGCTCTTGTCCTTGCCTTCCCAGGCATAGATCGCTTCCGCCGGCTGGCGTATGCCCGCGGCGCTGCGCGCTGCTGTTGCCATCTCGTTCTCCCCGTTATTCGTTGGTGCAGCCGAGCACTTCTTCCAGACTCGTCAATCCCTGCCGGACCTTGGCCAGGCCGGCTTCGCGCAGCGTCTTGACGCCGTCCAGCCGCGCCTGCTCCTCGATCTGCAGCGCGGTGCCGTGGGCCAGGATGATGCGCTCGATCGCCTCGGAGATCGGCATGATCTGGTAGAGGCCGACCCGGCCCTTGTAGCCGCTGCCGCCGCAGCGCTCGCAGCCGACCGCCTTGTACGGCATCCAGCTGCCGTCGAGTTCGTCCTCGTGGAAGCCGGCCTCGATCAGGGTCTCGTCGGGAATCACGGTGGTCTGCTTGCAACTGCATAGCCGCCGCGCCAGCCGCTGCGCGGTGATCAGGATCACGGAGGACGCGATGTTGAACGGCGCCACGCCCATGTTCATCAGGCGGGTCAGCGTCGACGGGGCGTCGTTGGTGTGCAGCGTCGAAAACACCATGTGGCCGGTCTGCGCGGCCTTGATCGCGATGTCGGCGGTTTCCAGGTCGCGGATCTCGCCGACCATGATGATGTCCGGATCTTGCCTCAGGAACGCCTTCAGCGCGACCGGGAAGGTCAGGCCGGCGCGGTCGTTGACGTTGACCTGGTTCACGCCCGGCAGGTTGATCTCGGCCGGATCCTCGGCGGTGGAAATGTTGATGCCCGGCTTGTTAAGGATGTTCAGGCAGGTGTAGAGCGACACCGTCTTGCCCGAGCCGGTCGGGCCGGTGACCAGCACCATGCCGTAGGGACGCTGGATCGCCTCGAGCAGGATTTCCTGCTGCTCCGGCTCGTAGCCGAGCGACTCGATGCCCATCTGCGCCTGGCTGCCGTCCAGGATACGCATCACGATCTTTTCGCCGTGCAGCGTCGGCAGCGTGCTGACGCGGAAATCGATCGAGCGCACCTTGGAGATCACCAGCTTCATCCGGCCGTCCTGCGGGACGCGCTTTTCCGAGATGTCCAGGCGCGAGATGACCTTGATGCGCGAGGCCAGTTTTTCCTTGATCGCCAGCGGCGGCTGGGCGATTTCGCGCAGGATGCCGTCGACCCGGAAGCGGATCCGGTAGAACTTCTCGAACGGTTCGAAATGCAGATCGGACGCGCCCATGTTGATCGCGTCGATCAGGATTTTCTGGAGGAATTTGACGATCGGCGCGTCGTCGACGTCGGTCGCGGCGGCATCCAGCGTCGCCGTCTCTTCCTCGGCGAAATCGATGTCGAACTCGCCGGCGGAAAGCTCGGCCAGATTCTGTTCCGCGGTGCGCGCCTGCTTCTCGACGAATTGCGTCAGCAGCGTGTGCTCGGCGATCACCGGCTCGACGCTCAGTTCGGTCTGGAACTTGATCTGGTCGAGCGCCTGGGTGTCGGTCGGATCGGAAATCGCTACGGAAATCTTGTTGCCGCGCTTGGCCAGCGCCACCACGCGGTGCGCGGCCATCAGCTTCGGGTCGATCAGCTTGTCGGGCAGGGTCTGCGGGTCGATTGCGCCGAAGTCGACCACCGGGTAGCCGAAGGTTTCGGCGCAGAACATCGCCAGTGCGCGCGCGTTCATCGGGCCGCCCTGGAGCAGCACGTCGATGAACGGCCGCTTTTCCGTCGCCGCCTTGCGCGACAGAGCGTCGGCCTGGTCGGCGGTGAGGCGGCCGGCCTGCTGCAGCGAGCGGGCGAGGCCGGAGATCGGGGCGGAGGAAGTCTGGCTGGGTAGGACTGCTGCCATGGCGATGGGTACCGGAAACCATGCGGGACTGCGATGCCCACATGAACAAGCTGTCAAGAAAACACGTGGGCCGATTCATGTCCGCGGTCCCCGCTGCGCTTTCCGGCGCGTCGGCGATGTGCACGGAATCCTGTCCTGCCGCCCGCAGATCGCGGCCGGACCCGACGATGATGCCGTCGGGCATCAGTTTTGTAAAGGCGCGAACCCTGAATGCCGCCCCCGGGCGGGCGTCCGCGCGACAGAAAGAAAGACGAAAGGAAAGATGGCAGGGAAAAGGCCGGACGCTACAGGGCGATCAGCTTGACCACCTTGATCGCCTGGTTCTGCACCTGCACCACCTCGACGATGCAGCCGTCGAGTTTCAGGCAGACGGTCGCTTCGGGGATGTCGCGCAAGTCTTCCAGCAAAAGGCCGTTCAGCGTTTTCGGGCCGTCCAGCGGCAGCGACAGCCCGAGGCGCTTGTTGACGTCGCGCAGCGTGGTCGAGCCTTCCAGCAGGCATTCGCCGTGCTCGTCCCAGCCGAAGGTGTCGGCGCGGCCGGCGCCCGGCGTCGAGGTGGTGAACTCGCCGATCATTTCCTCGATGATGTCTTCCAGCGTCACCAGCCCCTGCACCTCGCCGTACTCGTCGACCACGATGCCGAGCCGCTCGTGGTTTTCCTGGAAATACTGCAATTGGGTAAACACGCCGGTGTCCTGCGGGATGAAGTAGGGCGGCGTCAGCAGTTCCCGGAAGTGGCGCGCTTCCAGTTCCTCGTCCAGGTTCAGGAGGCCGATCGCCTTGCGCACGTGCAGGATGCCGATGACGCGGTTGATCTCGCCCTCGTAGACCGGCAGCTTGTTGTGGTAGCAGGTGACCAGCTGGTGCTTGATCTCCTCGACCGGCACCGACAGATCCAGCGCCTCGACCTGGGCGCGCGGGGTCATCACGTCTTCCACCGAAATCTTTTCCAGGTCGAACAGGTTCAGCAGGATGCTCCTGTGCTTTTGCGGGATGAAGTTGCCGCCTTCCAGCACCATCGAGTGCAATTCCTCCGGCGACAGGCGCTGGTCGCGCGCCTCGCTGCCGGCGCGGATGCGCAGCAGCTTCAGGAGGCCGGTGACGAACAGGTTGACGAACCAGATCACCGGCCGGCCTAGCGCCATCAGCGGCTTCAGCAGAAAGCTGGCCGGCAGCGCGATCCGCTCCGGGTAGGTCGCGCCGACCACTTTCGGCGTGATCTCGGAAAAGACGATCAGCAGGAACGCGACCACGCCCGTGGCCATCGTGATCACTTGCTGGTTGTTGCCGAAGGTGGAGATCGCGATCGCGGTCACCAGGCCGGTCGCCAGTGCGTTGATCAGCGTGTTGGCGATCAGGATCAGCGACAGCACCTGCTCGGTGCGGTCCAGCAGCCAGAGGGTGATCTGCGCGAGGCGGTTGCCGCGGCGGGCGAGATGCTTGACGCGATGGCGGTTCAGCGCCATCAGCGCGGTCTCGGAAATCGAGAAGAAGGCGGAAACGGAAATCAGCAGGGCGAGGGCGAGAACCTGCCCCCATAAGGGCACGGCATCCAATGGGCCACCGTCGGGAAGTTGGGAAGTCGGGAGGCGACGGCAGCGCCCGGAACAGGGCCGCCGACGTCGTTTTCAGGGTCATGGCCGCCGCTACCCGGCGACCATGACGCGACCGGCTACTTTAGTCGATTCGACAAGCCCGTGCAAGGCGGCGTCCGGCGAGGCGCCGTACTGCGGTCTAATCCCGGATCTCGAGCGCGCGGTTCACGCTCAGCGCGGCCAGCGAGCAGCCGGCGCCGGACAGCAGGTAGAGGCTCACGTAGGCCAGCCCGTAGTGGGCGGACAGGCCGAGCGCGACCAGCGGCGCGAAGCCGGCGCCGACCAGCCAAGCCAAGTCGGACGTGAGCGCCGCGCCGGTATACCGGTAGTGCGGCGCGAAGTTCGCGGTCACCGCGCCCGCCGCCTGGCCGTAGGACAGGCCGAGCAGCACGAAGCCGGCCAGGATGAAGATGTTCTGGCCGGTGTCACCGCCGTCCATCAGCGACGGCACGAACGCGGAAAACAGCGCGATCAGGCAGGCCAGCGTACCCAGCGTGGTGCGCCGGCCGAGGCGGTCGGCGATCAGGCCGGACGCGACGATGGCCAGCGCCGCCAGCGCCGCGCCGGCCATCTGGACGAGCAGGAACTGGCTGACCGAGCGCGTCGAGTACAGCCGAATCCATGACAGCGGGAACACCGTCACCAGGTGGAACAGCGCGTAACTGGCCAGCGCGGCGAGCGCGCCGATCAACAGGTTGCGGCCTTGCGAGCGGACCATTTCCAGCACCTTGGTCGGCTGCAGTTCGCGTTCCTCCAGCAGCCGCGCGTATTCATTGGTCGACACCAGACGCAGCCGGGCGAACAGCGCGACGACGTTGATCGCGAACGCGACGTAGAACGGGTAGCGCCAGCCCCAGTCGAGGAAATCCACCGTCGACAGCGTCGACAGCAGGAACGAGAACAGGCCGGCCGCCAGGATGAAGCCGGTCGGCGCGCCGAGCTGGCCGAGCATCGCATACCAGCCGCGCCGGTTCGGCGGCGCGTTCAGCGCCAGCAGCGACGGCAGGCCGTCCCACGAGCCGCCGAGCGCGATGCCCTGACCGATGCGCAGCAGCGACAGCAGGACGATCGAATGGAAGCCGAGGTCGGCATAGGTCGGCAGGAACGCGATGCCGGCGGTCGACAGGCCGAGCAGGAACAGCGCCGCGGTCAGCTTGGTCTCGCGGCCGAAGCGTTTCTGCAGCGCCATGAACAGGACCGTGCCGAACGGGCGCGCGAGGAAGGCGAACGAAAAGATCA
>JBQCGO010000167.1:0-4660 GCA_051955575.1 Burkholderiaceae bacterium | reverse complement strand
CTCGGCGAACTCGAGAACGCGGAAGCCGCGGTGTCCGAGCGCAGCGCGCGCGCCAGCGGCCGGCTGACCGTGTCGGCGCCGGCCGGCTTCGGCCGCCAGCACGTCGCGCCGCTGATCCCGTCCTTCCTCGCCGAGCACCGCGGCGTGACCGTCTCGCTGAGCCTGAACGATCGCGTGGTCGATCTGTTCGGCGAAGGCATCGACGTGGCGATCCGGATCGCCTCGCTGTCGGATTCGAACCTGGTCGGCGTCAAGCTCGCCGACAACAAGCGCGTGGTGGTCGCCGCGCCCTCCTACATCAAGCGCCACGGCGTGCCGCAGAAGCTCGACGACCTCGCGCAGCACAATTGCCTGACGATGGGCAACGACGCCAGCCAGCGCGGCTGGACCTTCCGGCAGAACGGCAAGAACGTGGTGATCAAGGTCGGCGGCAGCATGGAATGCAACGACGGTGAGGTGCTGCACGACTGGGCGATGAGCGGCAAGGGCCTGGCCTGGCGTTCGATGTGGGAAGTCGGCGCCGAGATCAAGTCGGGCGAACTGGTGACAGTGCTCGACGACTACGCGGCTCAGGGCAACGACATCTACGCGGTGTTCGCCCAGCGCCGCCACCTGCCGCTGCGCATCCGCGCGTTCGTCGATTTCCTGCGGCACACCTACTCGGAGCCGGACTATTGGCGTCAGGGCTGAGACGGCGAACCGGTTACCGATGCGCCGCACGGGGCCGGGCTTCCAAGCGTCAGGCCTGCTGGCGCCCCAGCCGCTTCGCCTGCCGCTGCAGGCCGGCGAATATCGGATCGGCGACCGATGACGGAAAACCCGGTGGAAGCATCCGCGCAACGCGATCGATGACGCCGGGCGTTGCCTGGATCACCGATTCGATCGCTTCCTCGAAATCGTGCCCCATCGCGTTGCGCCTGGCGACGATGTTCCAGTGCCGCCGTTGAATGTCCTCGATCCGGTAGTGCGCATTCTTCGCGCGCAGCGCCATCGCCAGGCCAACATCCTGCAGCGCGAACTTCCTGCTCCCCCTGCCGATGACCGGCCACGCGGAGAGCACGTCGTACAGCGGCGTCATCCGGAAGGCGCCGCCGGCCAGCAGATGGATGCTGAAATTCTTGGCATGTCCGTCCGGCGCGGCGAGCATCCAGAACAGCAGTTGGGCCGTCAGAAAACGCTGCCGGTCCGCCCGGGCGTCGAGGCTGCCGCGCAGCTTGTCGAGGATCGCGTCGATGCCGGGGCCGCCCGCGTTTTCGTACTTGAGGTCGGCCGGGATTCCCGTCACCTGGCAGAAATCTTCCTGCGGCAACCGCGCGTACCAGCCGTTTTCGATCAGGCGACGATCGAAGCGCTCGACCACCAGTACCCGGTGACGGCCGAAACGGGCGAGGCTGCTGCCGGCGACCGGCAATCCGTAAGCCTCGACGATGCGCGCGCACAGCCATTCATTTTCCACCGACGTCGAAAAGTCGGCACGGGCGGCGCCGACCTCTCCCATCGGAAGCTTCAGGATGTGCGTGGTCGGCGTCGCGCCCAGCGGCTGCATCCAGGTGCCGTCGTGCCGGAGCAGCGCCGTCTTTTCCTGCGCGCCGGCCAGCGAAAAGCGCAAGCCGCCGGCCACCGCGTTTGCGGGGACCGCGCCTGTCGCGGTGGCGTCCAGCCAGAGCGCGATGTCCGCATCCGACATGGCTTCGCCGTCGATGCGGCGCACGTCCGGCGGCCCCGCGTCTTCCGGCAGGATCTGCACGGCTCCGACGCAGTCGCGGCCGATCGCTTCGAGCAGTGCGAAAGCGTCGTCGCGCACGCCTTCGCGCAGGGCCAGGCGCCGGCGGATCGCCGCGGAGTCCGGCAGGAGATTGTCGAAGAAGGCATGCACCCGCGGTCCGCGGATTTCGCGGCTGTCGGCGACCAGCGGCAGCGACAGGGACAGCGGGCGCGCCAGGGGATTGGCGCACCATGCCTCGTCGTAGGCGAACCACGCATCGCCGCCGCCGGCGGACCATCTGCCGACGCGTTCGCCGTTCATCCATACCGAGACATGCCGACGGGACGCGGGCCGGCCGACCTTCACCATGGCCCGTCGCCCTTCGCGGGCGGGTCCGATGCCGCGGGCGCGTCGGACGGCCGTTTTTCTGCCGGTCCGGCTTTCGACGACACGGCCAGCGTCGCGTCCAGCGCCATCAGCACGGTCAGCAACTGGTCGAACGTGACTTTTTCCGGATGGCGTTCGATCTGGGAAATCCGCTCCTGCGACAAGCCGATATGGGCCCCGAGCGCGGATTGGGACCAGCCCTTTTGCTTGCGCAAGGCCTTGAGGACCGGGCCGAACTGGCCTGAAGTCAGGACGGTTGCATGCATGACGCCCCCGATGAAAAGAATGCTGCCGGGGCACGATCTTATTCTTCATCAAGAATAAACACAATATATTCCGGATAAAGAATATTTAGCTGATATTCTTTTCGAGTTCTGAAACGGACACGGCGCCGCCATGCCGTCGGTTCCGCGGCATAAAAAAACCCGCGCCCCTTCACAGGGCGTGGGCTTGGAAAAATGCCGCCGCCGTTATGCGGCACGGCATGGAGGAACGCCTTTCTTCCGCCGTCGACCGCTAGTGATGCGCGCCGCCGCCCAGGTAGGCCGCCTGCACCGCCGGATCGTCGCGCAGCTTCTCGGCCGGACCGTGCACCGAGATGCGGCCGTTCTCCAGCACGTAGCCGTAGTCCGCCACGTTCAGCGCCGCCGCCGCGAACTGCTCCACCAGCAGCATCGTCACGCCCTCGTTCTTCAGCCGGGAGATGATGCGGAACACTTCGTCGACCAGGATCGGCGCCAGGCCCATCGACGGCTCGTCGAGCAGGATCACTTCCGGGTTCAGCATCACCGCGCGCGCCATCGCGAGCATCTGCTGCTCGCCGCCGGACAGCGTGCCGGCCAGCTGCGTCTGCCGTTCCTTCAACCGCGGGAACAGCTCCAGCGCGCGCTCGAGGTCTTCCTTGATCGCACCCTTCGGCCGCGAGCCGGTGAAACGCGGAAACGCGCCCAGCAGCAGGTTGTCGGTGACACTCATCGTCGCGAACACGCGCCGGCCTTCCGGCGAGTGCGCGAGACCCGAGCGCGCGATCTTGTGCGATTCGAGCCCGGTGACGTCGCGGCCGCCGAGCGTGACCGTGCCCGACTTCGGTTTCAGCATGCCGGAGATCGCGCGCATCGTGGTGGTCTTGCCGGCGCCGTTGGAGCCGATCAGCGTGACCACCTTGCCCTTCGGGACGTCCAGCGAAATGCCGTGCAGCACCTCGACCTTGCCGTAGGCCGCGTGGAGATTGGAAATGGATAGCATGTTCGGCTCCCGTCAGGATTGGTTCACCGCCGCGCCCAATGCGGGCGCCGCGTCGCCGGCGCTGCCGCCGAGATAGGCTTCGATCACCTTCGGATCGGCCTGCACCTGCGCCGGCGCGCCCTCGGCGATCTTCTGACCGAAGTCGAGCACCGTCACCGTGTCGCAGACCGACATCACTACGTCCATGTGGTGCTCGATCAGGATGATGCTGATCTCGTGCTCGCGCACCTTGCGGATGATCGCGACCAGCTCCTTGATGTCCGGCGCGGTCAGCCCGGCGGCCGGCTCGTCGAGCAGCAGCAATTGCGGGTCGAGGCCGAGCGCGCGGCCGATCTCCAGGACGCGCTGCTTGCCGTACGGGAGGTTGCGCGCTTCCTCGTCGATCAAGTCGTCGAGGCCGACGAAATGCAGGATACGGGTGGCGCGGTCGCGCGCCGCCTTTTCCTCGGTCCGGTAGCGGCGGGTGTTCAGCATCACGTCGACGATGTTGCTGCGGAAGGTGTGGTGCAGGCCGACCAGCACGTTTTCCAGCGCGGTCATCTCGCCGAACAGCTGCACGTTCTGGAAGGTGCGCGCGACGCCGCCGAGCGCGATCGCCGACGGCGTGTCGCCCGAGATCACGCGCCCGGCGAACCGGACTTCGCCCGCGGTCGGCTGGTAGATGCCGGTCAGCACGTTCATCATCGTGCTCTTGCCGGAACCGTTCGGGCCGATCAGGCCGTGAATCGACCCTTGCGCGACCTCGAGCCTGACCCGGTTCAGCGCCTTCAAACCGCCGAACTGCATCAATACGTCGTCCACCGCGATCAGCGTGCCGCCGGTCACGCGGTTCTCGTGCAGCGCCAGCGCACCCTGCTCGGTGGTCGCCGCGCCCGCGCTCGAAACGTGGCGCTGCGCATTGCTCGCGCGTCCGGCCAGCGTGCGCACGAAACCGACGATGCCGTCCTGCAGGTAGTAGACGACGAACAGCGTCATCAGGCCGAAGATGGTCAGGCGCCAGTCGGTGATGTTCTGCAGCTTGTACGAGAACAGCGCCATGCCGACGGTCGCCAGCACCGGCACCGCGATCTGGCGCGGCGTGCGCCGCTTCGACGCCAGCAGAAACAGCCCCGACGCGACGCCGGCCACCGCCGCGACGGTGGCGATGGTACGGAACAGGTCGATGTCCGACAGCAGGCTCGGCAGCATCACCACGATCGCCGCGCCGATCAGCGAACCGCTGCGCGTCTTGCGCCCGCCCATGATCACCGCCAGCAGGAACAGGATGGTCAGCTCGAACGTGTAGGTGTTCGGCGAGATGTACTGTTCCGAGTACGCGTACAG
>JBQCGO010000166.1:0-2617 GCA_051955575.1 Burkholderiaceae bacterium | reverse complement strand
CGCCCCCCGCGGTGGCGGCAGCGGCCGCCGCCCCCGGCCCTGTTGGGGTCCGGCTGCCGCCCGCGCGTCCGGACTTCCCGTCGGCTGCTAGACTTGCCGGCATCTCCTCCCTCTACCTGTTCCTCATCCTTCGCGCTTCATGTCCGCTTCCGATCACGGCTCGACACGGGCCATCTTCCTCGCGCTGTCCGCCAACGGCGGCATCGCGATCGCGAAGTTCGTCGCC
Organism: Burkholderiaceae bacterium; assembly: GCA_051955575.1. GTDB lineage: Bacteria > Pseudomonadota > Gammaproteobacteria > Burkholderiales > Burkholderiaceae_D > JBQCGO01. The sequence continues at coordinate 2,391 of JBQCGO010000166.1, read as the reverse complement.
GCGATCTTGACCGGCTCGAACTCGATGCTCGCCGAGGCGATCCATTCGGTCGCGGACTGCACCAACCAGCTGTTCCTGCTGCGCGGCATGAAGGAGGCGCAAAAGCCGGCCGACACCTCTCATCCGATGGGCTACGGCCGCGTGGTCTACTTCTGGGCGATGATGGTGGCGCTGCTGCTGTTCTTCGTCGGCGGCGCGTTCTCGGTGATGCAGGGCATCGACCACCTGCGGCATCCGGCGCCGCTGGAAGACATCGCGATCGCGCTGGTGGTGCTCGGCCTGTCGGCGGCGCTGGAAGCCTTTTCGCTGCGCGGCGCGCTGCACGAGATTCGCAAGATCTCCGGCGGCATGTCGTTCTTCAAGTGGTTCCGCGAATCGCGGCACTCGGAACTGATCGTGGTCGCCGGCGAGGACATCGCGGCACTGGCCGGCCTGCTGCTGGCGTTCGTCGCGGTGCTGCTCGCCGTGGTCACCGGCGATCCGAGCTGGGATGCCTGGGGCTCGATCGGCGTCGGCATCCTGCTGATGATCGCGGCCCTGTTCGTGATCCGCGAGATCAAGGCGATGATCATCGGCGAATCGGCCGCGCCGCCGATGCGCGCGGCGATCCGGCGGCATATCGCCGAGCGGCCGGAAGTCGAGCAGGTGATCAACCTGATCACGCTGCAGTGGGGCGGCGACCTGATGGTGGCGGTACAGGCGCAGATGCGCGCGCAGCCGAACGACCGCAGCCTGGTGGACGCGATCAACGACGTCGAGGAAAGCCTGCAGACGACCTGGCCGCAGATACGCTGGTGCTTTTTCGAGCCCGATCTGGTAAACGAAAGCGACCGGCACTAGAACGTGCCGAGCGCGAAAACGCCCGCGGGCAACGCCTGACGGCGTCGCACGCGGGCGCATGCGGGTTGCGGCGGGATCAGTGCTTGGTGACTTCGTTGCCCACCACGCCGCCGACGGCCGCGCCGCCGAGCGTGCCCAGCGTGCCGCCGAAGACTTCATGGCCGACGACGCCGCCGACGACCGCACCGGCGCCGGTGCCGACCTGCTGGCGGGTCGGCGAGGCGCAGGCGCCGAGAGAACCGGCCAGCACTACAATGCCGGCCACCGAGGCGAGAGATCGCAACATGATGATTCCTCCTTCTTCAATGCCGGCGGCAGGTGCGAACGAATGCAAACAGGTGCAAGCAGGTGCGGCCGGAAACGTTCGATTTCATGAGGTTGTTTCAATGGGACTTGCCGGACGGATCGAAGTTCCGGTTTCCCCGCGCAGCCATTGCGCGCCGACAACCGGGGAACGGGTAGCCGGCGTTGCACGCGGCCGGAAAGGAAAGCGATGAGCCTGGAAGGAAGCTGCCTGTGCGGCGCGGTGCGCTACCGCTACAGTGGCGCGTTCGGCACGATCACCGTCTGCCATTGCATCGATTGCCGCAAGGCGCAGGGGGGCCGCGGCGTGATCGCGGCGCCGGCGGATGCGGATGCGTTCGCCTGGCTGTCGGGACAGGACGCGATCGCGGAATTCGAATCCTCGCCCGGCAAGAAGCGGGCCTTCTGCCGGCATTGCGGCACGCCGCTGTATTCGCGCCGCGACGATGCGCCGGCGGTGCTGCGGCTGCGCATGGGCAGCCTCGACACGCCGACCGATGCGCGGCCGGCCGCGCACATCTTCGTCCACGACCTGCCCGGATGGGCGGCGCCGGACGACGGCCTGCCGCGCTATCCGCGCCACGAACCCGGGCGCGGGTAGGCGGTCGTACCTGCGCTGTCAGGCGGCGCGCTTGCGGCCGGCCGGCGGACGCGCCGCGGTCTTCCTCGCCGGCGCAGATTTCAGCACGGACTTCTTGGCCGCCGTCTTCTTCGCGGCCGGTTTCTTGGCGACGGCGCGCGTCTCCAGCGGCTTGGCCGCCGGCCGGCGGCGCGACGGCGCGGCCGCGGTTTCCGCCTGTTCGGACGCGGCGGCTTTTTCGGCTGCGGCGCCCTTGGCCGGCGGCTTGCCCTTGCGCTCCTCGAACGCGAAGCTGATCTTGCCGTTCGTCTCCTTCACCAGGAATGCCTTGAATGGCCGGCGGGTACGCTGCGATACGAAGCCGGGCAACAGATCGGTCTTGCCGTCGTTGAGCAGCTTCTGCATCTGCTCCGGCAGGATTTCCTGCTGCAGGATGATGCGACCGCTGCGGAAGTCGCACGCCTTCGGCTTGGCGACCGTCTTTTCGCAGACGTAGGCCAGGCCCATTTCGTAGACGCCGCTGCCGCATTTCGGGCACGGCCCGAGCGGGGTCTGGTCGCTGAAGTCGACCGCTTCCGCGTGCTCGTCGTCGCCTTCGTTCTGGCCGAAATCGAATTCGAGCTTGAAGTTGGCGATGTCCTCGTCGCGCACGATCTTCAGGATCGCGG
>JBQCGO010000165.1:0-3423 GCA_051955575.1 Burkholderiaceae bacterium | reverse complement strand
ATCGCGTGCCGGCTGCGCACGATGCCGACCGCGCCGAAGTAGACCGCGAGCACGTAGAACGTGGTCTCGGTGCTGCCCTGAATCGTCGCCGCGACCAGCGCCGGAAAGCTGTCGACGCCGCGCGCCTGCATCGTCTCGATCAGCATCGCGCGCGCGGCGCTGCCCGAAAACGGCTTGACCAGCGCGGTCGGCAGCGCGTCGACGAAGCGGCTGTCCCAGCCGGCGGCGTCGACCCGGGGACGGATGCCGGCCAGCAGCGCGTCGAGCGCGCCGGACGCGCGCAAGACACCCACGGCGCACAGCAACGCGACCAGGTAGGGCAGCAGCGACTTCGCGATCTCGAAGCCTTCCTTCGCGCCGTCGACGAAGCTGTCGAACAGCGGCACGCGGCGCCATGCGCCGACCGCGAGGAACAGCACGATCAGCGAAAACAGCGCGAGGTTGCCGAGCAGCGAGGACAGCGCGGTCAGCGCCGTCGCCGACAGGCCGGCGAGCGAGCCGATCGCTGCGGCCAGCAGTAGCGCCGCGCCGCCTAGCCAGGCCAGCGCCACCGGGTCGCGCAGCGGCAATCGCTGTGTCAGCGCGACCGACAGCAAACCGGCGGCGGTCGACGCGCAAGTGGCGAGCAGGATCGGCAAAAACACCAGCGCTGGATCGGCCGCGCCCTGCTGCGCGCGGTACATCAGAATCGTCACCGGCAACAGCGTCAGTGACGACGCGTTCAGCACGAGAAAGAGGATCTGCGCATTGGTCGCAGTGGCCGGATCGGGATTCAATTCCTGCAGCGCGCGCATCGCCTTCAGGCCGATCGGCGTGGCGGCATTGTCGAGGCCGAGCGCGTTGGCGGTGAAGTTCAGCGTGATCAGCCCGAGCGCCGGATGACCCGGCGGCACGCCCGGCATCAGGCGCCTGAACAGCGGCGCGAGCCAGCGTGCCAGCGTTTCCACCAGCCCGGCGCGCTCGGCGATGCGCAGGAAACCAAGCCAGAGCGTGAGCGTGCCGAACAGCAGGATCATCACATCGACCGAGAGCTTCGCCATCGCGAACAGGCTCTCGACCATCGCCGCGAACACGCCGGGATCGCCGCCGATCCAGCGCGCCGCCGCGCTGAGCGCCGCGACCGCGAAGAAGCCGCACCACAGTGCGTTCAGCATGATGCTGCGGGAACGGCGGCGGACGGAATGGGCATGGCGGGAAGGCGGTCGTGGCGTCGGCGGCGGAAGCGGAGCGCGGGCAGTATCGCACCGAAGCTTGCGGAGTCGCAACGGCGCGGCGCCTGCAGCGGTGCGCGCGGCTCGCTAAGATGACGAGGGACGCGCCGTGCGGTTGCGGCCCGCGTCCGTCATTCCGACACATCCAACGAGAGGAGACTTTCCATGCCGAAGTACCTGATCGAACGCGAGATTCCCGATGCCGGCAAGCTGTCGGCCGACGACCTGCGCAACATCTCACAAGCCTCCTGCGGCGTGCTGCAGAAGATGGGGCCGTCGATCCAGTGGGTCGAGAGCTACGTCACCGACAACAAGGTGTACTGCGTCTACATCGCGCCGAACGAGGACATGGTGCGTGAACACGCGAAGCAAGGCGGCTTCCCGGCCAACAAGGTGTCGGAAATCCGCAGCACGATCGACCCGACCACGGCGGAGGCATGAGTTGATCCCGGCGCCGTCCGGCACCGCAACGGTTCAGCACCCCGCCTCGTGCTGCGCGGCCTGCGCCGCCCGCTTCCGTTCGCGGATCCAGTCCTGCGTCGCGGCGCTTTGCGGCTGGCGGGCGAGCGCATCCCAGTAGTCGACGTCCCGCAGCAGCGCGCCGCAGGTCATCGCATCGGCAACCCGCGGCGGCCTCGTTTCGAGCATGACCGCCGACGGCCGCGCCGGCGAATCGGGTGCGGTGAATGTCGCAATTGCGGGCGCCCGGGGCGGCTCGAAGCCGGCCGTGTCGTGCAGCGCGACCGCGCGCGCGATGCCGCCGTCCGGACACGGACGGTCGGTGTAGAGCGTCCGGCCGCCGTCGCGGCATCGACGCAAGGCGCCGTCAGGCAATACCTGCATGCGCGGCGCCTCGATCGAAGGCAGTAAGGTCGAAGGTGGGACGGTCGTCGGTCGCCCGGACGCGTCGATCGTTGCCGGCACAACGTCCGGTCGCCGCAGCGGCGGCTGCGCGACCAGCCAGTCGAGCAGCAGCAGGCTGCCGCCGACCACGACGATCGAGCCGGCTGCGGCGATCCACCAGTTCCTGTCCATGTCGCTCCTCCGCGGAAGCGCCGCCGCCGCTACGCGGCAACCGGCGACGCTTTTCCATCGCAAGCGGCCGAACTTTCGTCGCGCCGCCGCCTCAGTCCAATACGAGAACAAAGATATTGCAGGGGGAACCGTCATTCCTGCAAGGCATGGTTCGAACCGCGCGTCACCTTCCCCTTTCCCATCTCGCCGCCGCGGCCGGCGCTGCCTGGCTCGGCGCGGTCGCGGTGATTACCGCGCGCCAGCGGCGGCTGCTGTTCGACCCGGTGCACGACGTTCATCCGTCCTGCCCGCGCTGCGCGACCCACGACATCCGGTCGGTCGCGCTGCGCGCGGCCGACGGTACGCTGTTGCGCGGCTGGCTGGCGCGACCGAAGACGGCGGCGAAGTCGGCCGCACCGCATCCGGCGGCAATCTATTTCGGCGGCCGCGCCGAGGAAGTGTCGTGGGCGTTACGCCATGCCGACCGGATGTGTCCCGGCATCGCGCTGCTGGCAGTCAACTACCGCGGCAGCGGCGGCTCGCGCGGCACGCCGACCGAGCGGCGTCTGATCGACGACGGACAGTTGCTCTACGACTGGCTGGTGGCGCGCGACGGCATCGACCCGGCGCGCATCGCGATCGTCGGCCGCAGTCTGGGTTGCGGCGTGGCGGTGCCGGTGGCGGCACAGATGGGAGCGCAGATGGGAGCACAGATGGGAGCACAGGCAAGGACACAGGGAGCGCCGCCGCGCGCATCCTCGCGGCCGGCCGCGGTCGTGCTGATCTCGCCGTTCGACTCGGTGCTGGCGATGGTGCGCAAGAAGCTGCCGGCGATGCCGGTCGGCTGGATGCTGCGTGATCCGTTCGAGACGGTGCGCCATGCCGGCGACGTGGCCGCGCCGGTGCTGGTGCTGCGCGCGGCGCACGACGACATCATTCCGCACGTCCACACGGACCGGCTTGCACGACGGCTGCCGAACCTGGCCGGCGACGTCACGATTCCTGGCTCACACCACGGCGACGTGCCGTTCCTGCCGGCGACGCAGGAAGCGGTGGCCCGCTTCCTGCGCGCACGGCTGCTCGTCGCGCCGGCGCGGGAATGCGTCGCGCGGGCGGCCTGAGCCGCGTGCCGGGCCGGCGTTTCAGAGATCGGATTCGGTGTACTTCAGCGATTCCTGCTGATGGTTCTGGACCTTGT
>JBQCGO010000164.1:0-2518 GCA_051955575.1 Burkholderiaceae bacterium | reverse complement strand
GCGCATCCGGCGCCGCCCGCCTCGGCATCGGGTTGCCGGCGGCGCGCACGCGGCACAGCGACACCAGCCCGAGCGCCAGCACCAGGTAGCCGAGCAGCAGCAGCAGGATCGCCCAGTCGCCGCCCGGCCAGCGCAGCCGCACGCCTTCGCCGACCCAGAAGGTGCCGAACCCGGACAGCAGCACGCCGACGCCGAACTTCAGTGTGTTTTCCGGAACCTGCGCCAGCGGGCGATGCAGCCAGACGCCGAGCAGGATCACCAGCGCCAGCGCCGCGCCGGCGCCGACCGATGCCGCGGCGATCGGGCCGCCGGCGCCGATCGCGATCACGATGAACACGACCTCGATGCCTTCCAGCATCACGATCTTGAACGCGGTCAGGAAGGCCGGACGGTCCCAGGAGGTGCGCATCGTCGCGCCCCGGCGCAGCGCCTCGATCTCGGCCGCGAAGACGGCTTCCTCGTCATGCATGGGAATGATGCCGGCCGCCCGCAACACCGCCTTGCGCAGCCAGCGCAGGCCGAACATCAGCAGCAGCGTGCCGATGCCCAGTTGCACCACGGGAAGCGGGATCAGCGCCAGAGAGCGGCCGAACACCAGCACCAGCAGCAGCAGCACGCCGAGCGCGGCGGCCGAGCCCGTGATCGCCGGCCGCCAGCCGCGTACCGTGCCGACCGCCAGCACCACGGTCAGCGCCTCGACGAACTCCACCATCGAGGCCATGAACGCGGCCAGGATCGTCGGGCCGGCATGTATCCACTCCATCTCGTCTTCCTCTGCCGCCGGCGTCCGCCGATGGCCGGCGCCGTGCTGTCGGACAGCGCCGGCGCCGGCGGGTTTCCGGGCCGGCAGATGCCCGGGAAGAAACGACGCGCGGAACGGTCGTCAGGAGCGGTACATGTAGTCGCGCGTCAGCGGCAGCACGTCGGCCCCGCCCTTGACCGCGACGATCTGGTGCAGCGCCACCCAGTTGTGCGCGAAGCCGTAGGCGCAGCCGGCCAGGTACACGCGCCAGATGCGGTAGCGTTTGTCGCCGACCATGGTGCGCAGCCGCTCGCCGGCGGCCTCGTAGCGCTCGGTCCAATGGTCGAGCGTGAGCGCGTAGTGGCGACGCAGGTTCTCGATGTCGACCGGCTCCAGCCCGGCCTCGCACATTTCCTTCAGCGCCAGGCTGATGTGCGGCAGCTCGCCGTGCGGGAACACGTAGTTGCCGATGAAGTTGCCGCCGCCGAACGGCGACTCGGACGACTCGGGGTCGGTCGAGGTGATGCCATGGTTCATCACCACGCCGTCGTCGGCCAGCAGGCTGCGCACCTTGACGAAATAGTCGTGCAGGTTCTTCAGGCCGACGTGCTCGAACATGCCGACGCTGGTGATCCGGTCGAAGGTGCCGGTCACGTCGCGGTAATCCTGGATGCGCACCTCGCAGCGGTCCTGCAGGCCGGCGGCGGCGATGCGCTCCTTGGCCAGCTCGTACTGGTTCTGCGACAGCGTGATGCCGACCGTCTTGGCGCCGAACTTTTCCGCCGCGCGCATCATCAGCGCGCCCCAGCCGCAGCCGATGTCGAGCAGCCGGTCGCCCGGCCGCACCCGGATCTTGGTCAGGATGTGGTCGATCTTCTGCAGTTGCGCCGCCTCCAGCGTGTCCTCGGGCGTGTGGAAATAACCGCACGAATACACCATGCGCTCGTCCAGCCACTGCTGGTAGAACTCGTTGGAAACGTCGTAGTGGTAGGCGATCGCCTCGGCGTCGACCTTGTGCGTATGCCGGAACAGCAGGCTCTTCGGCCGGCGCCAGAACTGTCCCTGGCTACCCTGCTCGGTCAGGCGCGTGGCGACGTCGATGATGTCGCGCACCCGGCCCTCGACCTCGATCTTGCCTTCCACGTAGGCCTGCCCGAGGCTGTCGAGCGTCGGCTTGAGCAGATGCGTCAGCGCGGCGACCGCCGGCACCGTGACCTTCACCTTGGGATCCCCGGCGCCCTTGGCCTCCAGGCCGTTCCAGAGCCGGATGCCGATCGGAATGCCATCGTGCTGCAAGCGTGCCGCGAAATCGTCGAACTGCTTCTGCCAGAACATGCCTTTCTCCTGTGGAATGATCGAAAGCACGCCGCGTCGCGGACGCGGCCACGGAAATCGGGCAGGTGCGAGTGGGGCGGACGCGCGTCCCGGAAAACGGGGCGCATGCCGGAAAACGGGAGGCGGCGCCGGCTTGAGACGGACGCCGGCGACAGGCATCTGCCGTTGTCGAATGTATCACGCCCGTCGCGTGCGGCAGGGCCGGTGCGCTTGACCGAGCGCAACCGGAAGCGCGGTCGCCGGCACGCTCCCGGAAGACCGGCGCGCGCCGAGGCCGGGCCGATTCCCTTTCGCCGTCCGGCCGGATACGCTATGGTGAAACTTTCAAGCTCCGCGGCCGCGCCCACCGTCGCCGGCGCGTCTCCACATCCACCTGCAAAAGGCAGCAGCCACCATGACCCATACCGAGCACTTCTGGATGCCGTTCACCGCCAACCGCCA
>JBQCGO010000163.1:0-15031 GCA_051955575.1 Burkholderiaceae bacterium | reverse complement strand
CGAGCCGACCCACACGACCAGCAGCAGCAGCCCGATGCGATCGATCGGCAGCTTGTGCGTCACCGACTCGCGCGACTTGTAGATCCACCAGGTCACCGTCGCCGCGGCCAGCCCGAGCGGGATAGTGATGTAGAAGATCCACGGCCACGAAATGTTGTCCGAGATCCAGCCGCCGAGCAGCGGCCCGCTCACCGGCGCGACCAGCGTCGTGATGCTCCACATCGCCAGCGCGGTGCCGGCCTTGGCCTTCGGGTAGCTCGACAGCAAGAGCGACTGCGACAGCGGGATCATCGGTCCCGCCACCGCGCCCTGCAGCACGCGGAACGCAATCAGCATCTCGATGCTCGGCGCCAGACCGCACAGCCACGACGCCAGCACGAACAGCAGCACGCTGGCGGTGAACAGCTTCACCTGCCCGAAGCGCTGCGACAGCCAGCCGGTCAGCGGCACCGCGATCGCATTGGCGACCGCGAACGAGGTGATCACCCAGGTGCCCTGCGACGGGCTCACGCCGAGGTCGCCCGAGATCGCGGGAATCGACACGTTGGCGATCGACGTGTCGAGCACGTTCATGAAGGTCGCCAGCGACAGCGCGATCGTGCCGAGCACCAGGGTGCCGCCGGTCAGCGGCGGATGCTCGGCATGCCGCGGCCCGCCGCTGCGCCGTTCTTGGAAATTGGCCATCGTATCTGTCCCAGGATGTACCGGATCGAAGGCGCTCAGGCCGCCGGCTTGCGGGCGGCAGCGGAGCTGACCACCGGCCGCGCCGACAGTCCCTTCTGCACCGCCGGCCGGGTCCGCACCTCGTGCCCGATGTTGTCGGCGATGATCCGGGCCACCAGCGCATCGGCCTCGCTGTCGTCGCGGGCGAACACCTGGGTCGCGCTCTGCGGCGCGGCGTTGGGTACGCTCGACAGCATCTTGCCGCTCTGGTCATGGATATCGACATCGGCGATCATCGACAGCCCGACGCGAAGCGGATGCGCATCCAGTTCCTTGGGATCGAGCTTGATGCGCACCGGCACGCGCTGCACCACCTTGATCCAGTTGCCGGTCGCGTTCTGCGCCGGCAGCAGCGCGAAGGCGGAGCCGGTTCCGGCGCCCATGCCTTCCACGGTACCGTGGTAAGTCACGTCCTTGCCGTAGACGTCGGCCGTCAGCGTCACCGGCTGGCCGATGCGCATTTCGCGCAATTGCACTTCCTTGAAGTTGGCGTCGACCCACAACCGGTCGAGCGGCACGATCGACATCAGCGGCGTGCCGGGCGCGATCCGCTGGCCGACCTGCACGCTGCGGCGCGCGATGTAACCCGACACCGGCGCCGGCAGATCGATGCGCTTGTAGTTGACGTAAGCTTCCTTGAAGCGGGCGGCGGCGCGCTGCACGCTCGGGTGCTGCGCGACCGACGTGCCTTCGGTCAGCGACTGGTTCGAGGCGAGCTGTTCGCGCGCCGCGGCGACGGCGGCCCTGGCCGCGCTTTCGGCATTGCGGGCCGCGGCGAGCGCATCCTGCGCGTGCTGCATCTCTTCCTTCGACACGGCGCCGGTCGACACCAGCGAGCGGCGGCGGGCCACGTCGGCCTGGGCGCGCGCCACTTCGGTGGCGGCCTTGGCGGCGTCGGCTTCGCGCAACGCGACGCTGGCCTTCAACGAGCCGTTGTTCACGTACAGGGTACGCACTTCGCGCACCGCCTGCGCGAGCTGGGCGCGCGCCTGTTCCAGCGCGACCTGGGCATCGGTCGGATCGAGCTTGACCAGCGTCTGTCCGGCTTTCGCGAAATCGGTATCGTTCGCGGAAATCGCGACCACGGTGCCGGCGACCTGAGGCGTGATCTGGATCACGTTGCCCTGCACGTAGGCGTCGTCGGTCGATTCGTAGTTGCGCGCGTTGAGCCACCAGTAGATGCCGTAGGCGAGTCCCGCGAGCAGGAACACCAGGATCAGAAGCAGCAGGATTTTCTTGCGCCGCGGGTTGGTAGCCGGTGCGGCGTCGGGAGCGGTAGCGGTGTTGTCCATGATGTCGAGATAAGGATTAACGGTTTGTGTTCATTGCCAGCGGCGCGTCGTCGCGGAAGCCGCCGCCGAGAGCCTTGTTCAAGGCCACGTTCAGTTCGAGCGCGCGCGCCTTCAGGTCGGTCGCGGCGCGGCGCTGGGTCAGCACTGCGTTCTCTGCCGTCAGCACGGTCAGGAAGGTCGACAGGCCGGCCCGGTAGCGCTGCTGCGCGAGATCGTAGGCAGACTCCGCGGTCGCCAGCGCCGCCTGCTGTTCGCGCTGCTGCACGGCCAGCGCCTTCAGCGACGACACCTGGTCGGAGACGTCCCGCACCGCATCGACCAGCGCCTGGTTGTAGCTTTCGACCGCCGCGTCGAACTCGGCCGACTTGCCGCGCAGGTTGGCGCGCAGACGGCCGGCATCGAAGATCGGCAGCCGCAGCGCCGGACCGATGCCGTAGGCGCGGCTGCTGGCGTCGAACAGCCGCGACAACCCGATGCTCGAGAAACCGGCGAACGCGGTCAGGTCGATGTTCGGATAGAACTGGGCGCGTGCCACGTCGATGCCGCGCAAGGCCGCTTCGACGCGGTCGCGTGCGGCCGCGAGTTCGGCGCGCCGGCCGAGCAGGTCGAGCGGCAGCGCGTCCGGAAGACGGGGCGCGTCGACCGTCGGAATGCGCGGCGAAAGCGTCTCGGTCTTTTCCGGGCCTGCGCCGGCGAGCGCCGCCAGCGCGTGGCGCGACGCGGCGATCTGCGCGTCGAGCGCTGCGATGTCGGCCCGGATGACCGGCAGCGTGCCCTCCGCCTGCCGCAATTCGACGTTCGATTCAAGGCCGGCCTGCTGGCGCTGCTGCACCAGGGACAGCACCTTTTCCCGCTGCGCCAGGGTGTCTTCGAGGACCGCACGCTCCTCGATCAGCCGGGCCAGTTCGAAGTAGCCGTGCGCCACGCTCGCCGCGATCAGGACGCGTGCCGACTGCGCCTCGGCGTCGGCCGCCTTTGCATTTCTGATGGCGGCCGACACGGCGGCGCGGTTCTCGCCCCAGACATCGAATTCATAGCTGGCGTTCAGGTTGACTGCGCCGTCGTTGAGCGTCGCGCCGCCCAGCGGCGGCGGGAACAACCCGTTCTCGGTATAGCGCTGACGATTGACGTTCGCGCCGGCGCCGACCTGCGGCAGCAGCGCCGCGCCGGCGGCCGACCGGGCCGCCTGCGCCTGCGCGAACCGCGCGCGCGCCAGCCGGATCGACGGATTCTGCGCCAGCGCATCATCGATCAGGCGGTCGAGCGCCGGATCGCCATACTGCGTCCACCACCGCTCCTGCGGCCAGACGAAGGGCGTATCGCGCAAGCCGACATCCGCTGCGGGCGTCATCTGCGCGCTGGTCGAGATGCCGCTGAAGTCGGCGCAGCCCGCAAGGCTCGCCGCGACGATGGCCGCGGCCGCGACGGCGCCGAACCGGGTTCCGGCGCGACGGCAAGGATTCTTTGTAGTGTTATCGGTCATGATGGTCCGTTCAGGTGGTGCGCTCGTCGGTCTCGCACGGGGAGCCGGCACAAGGTTGTCCGTTTGCGATCATTCGCCGCAGGTACGTTTTCAGCGTCGTCAGTTCTTCCTCGCGGAAGCCGCGCAGATGGCAGTTCAGCACGTCGCAGATGGTGTGCGGAATCTTTTGCGCCGCCCGCCTTCCCTCGTCGGTCAAGGCCAGGTTGACCACGCGCCGGTCGGCGTCGCTGCGGCGCCGCTCCACCAGGCCCTTGGCTTCCAGGCGATCGAGCATGCGGGTCATCGCGCCGGTGTCGGTACCGGCCTCGCGGGCCAGCGCGGCGGCGGTATCGCCCTTGCCGTTGGCGAGCATGAACAGCGGCCCCCACTGCATCGCGGTGAGATCGTGTTCCTGCATGCCGGCATCGATCTGCTTCTGCAGGGAATGGAAGAGCTGGCGTACCAGGTAGCCGATCGATTCGTCGACAACGTAGGTTTCGCCGCAATAGAACGGCGGGACGTCGGGAGGGACGGCGGAAGATTGGCGCTGAGTCATCCCGCCATAATAACTGCCTAGGCAGTCATTGTCAAGGCAAGAAATTGACGAAGAGGAAGCGGAATAGACGACGGTTACTGGCGCCGCGCTTCCAGCACGCCGTCGACGTCACGCAAAAATCCGAGAGCCTTCTGCAGTTGGGCAGTGGAAACTATTTCGGCGGTGAACGTCATGCGCGCCTGCCCTTTGGCGCTCTGGGTGCTGACACCGATCACGTTGATTTTTTCACGCAGGAAAATGTCGGAAATGTCGCGCAGCAGGCCTTGCCGGTCGGTTGCCAGCACGAACAGCCCTACCGGGTAGACGGTGTCGCGGTCGGACGTGCCCCATGCGGTCTCGATCACGCGCTCCGGCGCACGCATGCGCATCGCGGTGAAATTCTTGCAGTTGGCGCGATGGATCGATACGCCCTTTTCGCGCGTGACGAAACCGACGATCGGGTCCGGCGGCGCAGGCCGGCAGCAGCGCGCGAGCTGGGTCAGCAGACCGTCGGTACCGACCACCAGAACGCCCGATTTCGCGCCTGTAGCCACGCTGGATGCGCGGCTCTTGCGGGTGATCGCCGCTTCGTCGGCATCGGCGGGCTCGGGCGTTTTCGCCGTCTCGTCGGCGTGCAGCGCCTGCTCGACGTGGCGCAGGCTGAACTGTTCCTTGGCGACGGCCATGTAGAGATCGTCGGGCTTGGCGAACCCGAGGCGATGCGCGAGGTCCTCCAGGTTGACCGAGGTTTTGCCCTCGCGCTGCAGCGTCTTGTCGATCAGCGCGCGGCCGTGCGTCAGCGTTTCCTGCAGTTCGATCGCGTTGAACCACGCGCGCACCTTGGCCCGGGTGCGCGGGCTTGCCGCGTAGCCGGGACTGAGCCAGTCGCGCGAAGGCCCGGCCGTGCCCTGCCCACCGCGCACCGTGATGATGTCGACCGTCTGCCCGTTCTTCAGCGGCGTGTTCAGCGGCACCATCGCGCCGTCGACGCGCGCGCCGCGGCAGCCGTGGCCGATCTCGCTGTGCAGGTGGTAGGCGAAGTCGATCGGCGTGGCGCCGGCCGGCAGTTCGATCACCCGCGCCTGCGGCGTCAGCACGTAGATGCGGTCGTCGAGCGACGCCGACTTCAACTGCTCGACCCATTCGCGGTGACTGCCGTCGTGCCGCACCACCGCGTCGGCCACTTCGGTTTTCCAGGCCAGCAGCTGGCGCAGCCACGCGATCTTCTCGTCGTACTTCTGCGCGGCGAAATGGGAACCGCCCGCTTCCTTGTAGCGCCAGTGGGCAGCCACGCCGTATTCGGCGAAGCGGTGCATCTCGCGGGTGCGGATCTGGACTTCGAACGCGCGCCCGTCCTCGTCGGCGACCACCGTGTGGAGCGAGCGGTAGCCGTTGGATTTCGGACGCGCGATGTAGTCGTCGAACTCCTCGGGAATCGGCGTCCAGATGTCATGCACGATGCCGAGCACCGCGTAGCAGGTCTTGACGTCGTCGACGATCACACGGAACGCGCGCACGTCGTACAGTTCGGAAAAATCCAGCGACTTGCCGCGCATCTTGTTCCAGATGCTGTAGATGTGCTTCGGCCGGCCATGCACCTCGGCGCGGATGCCGGCCGACGCCAGCGCTTCGCGCAGCCGCGCGATCGCATGCTCGACGAAGGTCTCGCGCTCGACCCGCTTTTCTTCCAGCATCCGGGCAATGCGCTTGTAGGCGTCAGGTTCCAGGAAGCGGAAGGCGAGGTCCTCCAGTTCCCATTTCAGCTGCCAGACGCCGAGACGGTTCGCCAGCGGCGCGTACAGGTCGAAGGTTTCGCTCGCGTAGTGATAGGCGGCTTCGTTCTCGATCCGGTTGTCGGCGAAATAGCGCAGCGTGGTCAGCCGCGAAGCCAGGCGCACCAGCACCGCGCGCATGTCGGACGCCATCGCCAGCAGCATCTTGCGCAGCGTCTCGACCTGCGCCGCCGCGTCCTTGCTCCGTCCCGCTTCCGCCGCCCTGCCGAAGGTGATTTCGTACAGGCGCATCAGTTGCCGCACGTTGGCGATCAGGTCCGCGCACTCCTTGCCGAAGCGCGCCTCGATGCTTTCGGCCAGCTTCGGCGCGACGACCGGCATCTCGAACAGCAGGCCGGACAGGCGCGTTTCGGTGTCCGTGTTGAGCAGCGCCAGCGTGGCCGCCACGCCCGTAGCGAACGCGAACGCATCCTGTCCGGTGGCGACGATCTGCCCGGCATAGGCGCCCCGCGCCAGATCGAGCGCATCGCCCAGCATCGCGCGGTCATGCTCGTCGAGGCCGGCGCCGATCTGCGCCGTGGCTTCGCTCTGCAACGCGGCCGTCGATACCATGAATTATTTCCGTGCGGCAGTCACGACCATTTCGATCAGCCATTCGGGTCGTGCCAGCCGCGCTTCCACGGTTGCGCGCGGCGGCGCATGCCCGGGCACCACCCATGCGTCCCAGACCGCGTTCATGGCGGCGATGTCCTGGATGTCGGCGAGAAAGATCTGGCACATCAGGATGCGCGACTTGTCGCTGCCGGCCTCGGCCAGCAGCCGGTCGACGTGCGACAGCACTTCGCGGGTCTGGCCTTCGATGTCCTGTGTCGCGTCCTCGGCGATCTGGCCGGCGAGATAAACGACACCGCCGCAGACGACGGCTTCGGACAGCCGCGAACCGACGTGCAACCGCTCGATCCCCGTGTTCGCCGCATTTGTCGCAATCGTCATGTCGTTCTTCCTTTCGTCATCCCAGCAGGAAGTCGCGCGCGATCGCGATCTGGTCCGGCTGCATGAAGGTCGGCGCGTGGCCGATCCCCGGCAGCTCGACCAGCGTCGCGTGCGGCCCCCGCCGGGTCATCTCGACCGCCGTCCCGCGCAGCAGCAGGTCCGATTCCGCGCCGCGCACCAGCAGCGTCGGGCAGCGGATCGCGTCGTAGGCGGCCCACAGCGCCGCTTCGCCGAGCTGCGCGCTCTGCGCGGTGGTCGAGCGGAACGGCACCGCGATGCCGGGATCGTAGTGGCGCGACCACCGCCCGTCCTTGTCCCGGCGCAACACGTCGCCGGCCAGCTTGCGCCATTGTTCGTCGGTATGCGGCCCGAACGGCGCCGCCACCCTGCGCACGAACGCCAGCCCTTCGTCGAAGGTCGCGAAGCTTGCCTCCTCGCCGATGTAGCTGCCGATGCGCGCCAGCGCGGCCGGGTTCAGCGCCGGGCCGATGTCGTTGAGCACCAGTCTCTTCACCGGCGTGTCCGGCAGCGATGCAAGTCCCATGCCGATCAATCCGCCCATCGATGTGCCGAACCAGTGCACCGTCTCCGCGTCCAGCCGCGCCAGCAGCGTGACCATGTCGGCCACGTATTGCGGCAGCTGGTAATGCATCGGGTCGCGTAGCCGCGCCGAGCGGCCGCGGCCGACGACGTCTGGACAGACCACGCGATAGGCGTCGCACAGCGCGCGCGCCAGGTCGTCGAAATCATCCGAGACGCGGGTGACGCCGTGCACGCAGACCAGCACTTTCGGATTGTCCGGGTCGCCCCACTGGCGATACGCCATCGTGTGAAGGCCGGCGGGCGAAAAGCATTGAACGGCGTGCTGGGTCGGCGTGGGGATTGGCGTGCTCATCGGCGCTCCGGTGGTCGCGGCCTGGCGGCCGTCACGCATTTTACCGTCCGTTGCGCTTAAAATTCCGGCAACTCCATTTTCGTCAACCACACTCAAGGACCGACATGCAATCGACCATGCTGCAGGGAAAAACCGCTCTCGTCACCGGCTCCACGTCCGGCATCGGACTGGGCATCGCGCACGCGCTCGCCGCGCAGGGCGCGAACATCGTGTTCAACGGCTTCGGCGACGCGGCCGCGATCGAGCGCCTGCAGCAGGAGACCGCGCAGCAGTTCGGCGTGCAGGTCGCCTACCACGGCGCGGACATGTCGAAGCCGGCCGAGATCGAGGCGATGATGCGCTTCGCCGCCGAGCGCTTCGGCGCGGTCGACGTGCTGGTGAACAACGCCGGCATCCAGTACGTGTCCGAGATCGAGCATTTCCCGATCGAGAAGTGGGACGCGATCATCGCGATCAACCTCAGTTCCGCCTTCCACACCACCCGGCTCGCACTGCCGGCGATGAAGTCGCGCGACTGGGGCCGCATCATCAACATCGCGTCGGCGCACGGCTGGGTCGGCTCGGCGCAGAAGTCGGCCTACGTCGCGGCCAAGCACGGCATCGTCGGCCTGACCAAGGTGACCGCGCTGGAAACCGCAACCACCGGCGTGACCTGCAACGCGATCTGCCCGGGCTGGGTGCTGACGCCGCTGGTGCAGAAGCAGATCGACGCGAAGGCTGCCGAAGGCGGCATCAGCGTCGAGCAGGCAAAGAAGAATCTGCTGATGGAAAAGCAGCCGTCGGGCGAATTCGTGACGCCGGAACAATTGGGCGGCCTCGCGGTCTTCCTGTGCAGCGACGCGGCGAGCCAGGTGCGCGGCGCCGCGTGGAACGTCGACGGCGGCTGGCTGGCGCAGTAAGCGGATCCGCCGCACGGCCGGAGTTTCCGGCGATCGGAGGATGCAGATGGACGGCGCAGCGGAATCGGATCGTCATCGGCCTGCCAGGCGGTGTACGCGCCTGCGGATCCCGCTGGCTGCGCTCGGCCTGGGTCTGATGTTCCTCGTCTCGGCCTGCAGCGGCGGCGAATCGGTCAGCGTCAACACCGGCACGCCGACGACACCGGGAACGCCCGCCGCGCCGGCCGACGGCGCCACGGTCGCGGCCGCGCTGTCGGTGCCGCCGGCATTGCGCAGCCCGCCGTTCGACGTCGCGCGCGCGCTGGACGTGCCCGGCGGCGCGCAGGTCGCCGTCGTCGCGCGGGTGCCGCATGCACGCTTCATGGCGGTTGCGCCGAACGGCGATCTGCTGGTCTCCGATCCGGGCGGCGGCACCATCACCCTGCTTCGCCCGGCGGCCGGCGGCGGTGCCGCGACCGCCTTCACCTTCGCCCGCGGGCTGACCAATCCGCACGACATGGTGTTCGCCACCATCGGCGGCACCGCCTATCTCTACGTGGCCGAATCGAACCGCATCGCGCGCGCGCCCTACGCGCCGGGCGCGACCTCGGTCGGCTCGCTGCAGACCGTGGTCGGCGGCCTGCCGGACGCGTCGAGCCCCGAGCTGGGCGGCGCCTACGGTCACCAGCTGAAGAACATCGCGATCCACGGCGACCGGCTGTACGTGTCGATCGCGTCGACCTGCAACGTCTGCGCGTCGGACGCCGTGTCCGATCCGGTCCGCTCGGCGATCTACCAGTACGACCTCGACGGCGGCAATCGCCGGCTGTTCGCGCGCGGCCTGCGCAACGCCGAGGGCCTGGCCTTCCGCCCGGGCACCGACGAACTGTGGGTCACGGTCAACAACCGCGACAACGTCCCCTTCCCGTTCCATGCCGATTGGGACGGCGACGGCGCCGACGACTACGGCCGCGTGATGCAGAGCTATGTCGACAGCCATCCGCCGGATTTCTTCACGCGGGTGCGCGACGGCGGCAACTACGGCTGGCCGTTCTGCAATGCGGATCCCGACAACGGCCTGGACAACATGCCGTACGACCGCGACGTGCAGACCAACCCAAGCGGCAGCCGGCTCGACTGCGGCGCAATCGACCGCGCCACCAAGGGTTTGCCGCCGCACTCGGCGCCGCTCGGCATGAGCTTCCTCGACGACGCGTCGCTACCGGCCGCGCTGCGCAACGCTGCCGCAGTGGCGCTGCACGGCTGCTGGAACTGCAGCCGGCCGAACGGCCGCAAGGTGGTCCTGCTGCCGCTGTATGCCGACGGAACGGTCGGTGCGCCGGCCGATCTCGCTGCCGGCTGGCTCGACGACGCGAGCGGACAGGCCTGGGGCCGGCCGGTCGATGTGGTGCCGGACGGCCGCGGCGGACTGTACGTGTCGGACGATTTTTCCGGCACGGTCTACCGGTTGACGTTCGGCGGCTGACGCAGGCAGACGGCTGCAAGCCGGACCAAAAGAAAACGGCGTTCCTCGGAA
Organism: Burkholderiaceae bacterium; assembly: GCA_051955575.1. GTDB lineage: Bacteria > Pseudomonadota > Gammaproteobacteria > Burkholderiales > Burkholderiaceae_D > JBQCGO01. The sequence continues at coordinate 4,983 of JBQCGO010000163.1, read as the reverse complement.
CGCCGTTTCGCCGTATCGACTGCCCTGCCGGGCTACTGCACCGCGGACATGTCGACCGAGACGCCGGTCTTCTCGGCGATCTCCTGCGGCGTGACGCCCGGCGCCAGTTCGACCAGCTTCAGCCCTTGCTCGGTCACGTCGAGCACGCCGAGGTCGGTGATGATCCGATCCACCACGCCGACGCCGGTCAACGGCAGGTTGCACTTCGGCAGGATCTTATGCGAGGTGCTGCCGTCCTTGGCCTTCGCGACGTGCTCCATCAGCACGACCACGCGCTTGACGCCGGCGACCAAGTCCATCGCGCCGCCCATGCCCTTGACCATCTTGCCGGGAATCATCCAGTTCGCCAGGTCGCCGTGTTCGGACACCTGCATCGCGCCGAGGATCGCGAGGTTGATCTTGCCACCCCGGATCATCGAGAACGAATCGGCGGAACTGAAGAACGACGAGCCGGGAATCGTCGTGACCGTCTGCTTGCCGGCGTTGATCAGGTCGGGATCGACTTCGTCGTCGGTCGGGAACGGGCCGATGCCGAGCAAGCCGTTTTCCGACTGCAGCCAGACTTCCATGTTCTGCGGCACGTAGTTCGCCACCAGCGTCGGCAGCCCGATGCCGAGGTTTACGTAGAAGCCGTCCCGCAATTCCTTCGCCGCGCGCGCGGCCATCTCGTCACGTGTCCATGCCATCTCGGTTCTCCAATCCTATTTGCACGGCAATGCATTGCCGTCACGACGCTCCCCTCGCCCGCTTGCGGGAGAGGGGCTGGGGGGTGAAGCGGGGAATTCATGCGGCATGCCGCATGCCCGCTGAACGGCCTTGGCTTGCAGGCCAAGGCGCGCACTGCAAGTGAGGGGCGAGCCTTGCTGCATATTGCTCACTCAAGGCTCGCTACTTTGCACGCGTGGTGCGTTGTTCGATGCGCTTTTCCGGCGACGGATTGACGACGATCCGGTGCACGAAGATGCCGGGCGTATGCACCGCGTCCGGCTCGATCTCGCCGGTCTCGACCAGTTCCTCGACCTCGACGATCGTCACCCGCCCCGCCATCGCGACGTTCGGGTTGAAGTTACGCGCGGTCTTCCGATACACCAGGTTGCCGGCCTTGTCCGCCTTCCACGCCTTGACCAGCGACACGTCGGCCACCAGCGAACGCTCCATCACGTAGGGTTCGCCGTCGAACTCGCGCACTTCCTTGCCTTCGGCGACGATGGTGCCGACGCCGGTGCGGGTGAAAAACGCCGGGATGCCGGCGCCGCCGGCGCGCAGCTTCTCGGCCAGCGTGCCCTGCGGCGTGAATTCGAGCTGGAGTTCGCCGGCAAGGTACTGGCGCTCGAACTCCTTGTTCTCCCCGACGTAGGGCGCGATCATCTTGCTGATCTGACGCGTCGCCAGCAGCAGGCCGAGGCCGAAACCGTCGACGCCGGCGTTGTTGGATACCGCGGTCAGGTTGCGCACGCCGCTGTCGCGCAGCGCGGCGATCAATGCTTCCGGAATGCCGCACAGGCCGAAGCCGCCGACCGCGACCGTCTGCCCGTCCTTCACCACGCCTGCCAGCGCGGCGGCCGCGTCGGGATAGAGTTTGTTCATCGCTTCATCCTTTGCTCGAATCGTCCGAAGTGGTGTGGAATTCTTGTCATCGAAGCATAAGTCGGTAATGCTGCTGGCACAATACCGTATAACTACGCCATGCCCCCGGCCCCATGCACGCTGATCCTTCCTTCCTGTTCGAGTACCAGACTATTTTCCTGCGCGCGCCGGTCGGCATGTGCGTGTCCGAGCAACGCGTCATCGTGGCCGGCAACGAGGCGCTGGAGCGCATGTTCGGCTACCCGCCGGCCGCCCTCGCCGGCCAGTCGTTCCGGCTGCTGTACCCGAGCGACGAGGAGTTCGAGCGGATCGGCGTGCGCATCGTCTCGACGATCACCGAAACCGGGAAGTACGCCGACGAGCGCATCATGCGCCGCGCCGACGGCGAACTGTTCTGGTGCCACGTGACCGGCGCGACGCTGGTGCCGGGCAATCCGCACGCGGCCGCCATCTGGACCTTCGAGGACCTGAGCGCGCGGCGCAGCGTGTCGGCCGAACTGACGCCGCGCGAGCGCGAGATTGCGTCCCTGCTGGTCGAGGGCAAGACCAGCAAGCAGATCGCCAGGCAGATCGCGCTCAGCCCGCGCACCGTCGAGATGCACCGCTCGCGGCTGATGCGCAAGTTCAACGCGACCACGGCCGGCGAACTGCTGAACCGGTTGCTGGACAACGGGCAGTAGGTGTCTGTCCCGACCGTTCAGCCGCCAAGCAATTTCCGAAAGGCATCCGGCAGCGGCGCCGATTTTTCCGCACGGTAATCGATCCACACCATCTTGGCGCCGCCCTCGGCGCACGGCACGTCCGGCGCGTCGGCGCGATGAATCCGCTGGACCGTCTCGACGCTGGAACGGCCGATCGCGCCGACGAAGGTGACGACCTCGATCTCGCCGGGATAGCGCAACTGGCGCAGGAAGCTGCAATGCGCGTTGACGATCACCACGCCCTGTCCGTTCGCGGTGTCGGGCGCGTAGCCGATCGCTTCCAGCCACTCGATCCGCGCCTGCTCGAGATAGCGGAAGTACACCGTGTTGTTGACGTGGCCCATCGCATCCATGTCGCCCCAGCGGATCGGCATCCGCGTCGCATGCACTTGCCGGAGACTGGTTTGCGCCGGGACCGTCATGCCGCTGCCATCCCGTCGTCGGCGGCCATTGCGGCGCCGTTGATGAAATGCGATTCGTCGCCGGCCAGCAGCAGGAGCAGCCCATCCAAGTCTTCCGGCTTGCCGATCCGCTTGCGCGGCAGCATGTCCACCAGCTTGCGGCCCTGCTCGCTGTCGAAATGCGCCGCGTTGATCTCGGTCGCGATGTAGCCCGGGCAGATGGCGTTGACGTTGATGCCGTAGCGGCCCCACTCGACCGCCATCGCCTTCGTCATGTGGATCACCGCCGCCTTGCTGACCGAATAGATGCCGATCTGCGGCACCGGCTTCAGCCCGGCGACCGATGCGATATTGATGATCCGGTACTGCTTGCCCGGATCGCCTTTGGCGCGCGCGATCATCCGCTTCGCGGTTTCCTGCGCGACGAAGAAGGCGCCGCGCAGGTTGGTGTCCATCACGTAAGCATAGTCTTCGGGCGTGACGTCGATCAGCCGCTGCGTGGTCGACACGCCCGAGTTGTTGACCAGGATGTCGATCGGGCCGGCCTCGGTCTCGGCATGCGCGATCGCCGACTTGATGCTCAGGTGGTCGGTCACGTCCAGCGCGACCACGTGCGCCGCGCCGCCGCCGGCCTCGATCTCGGCCCGCAATTCCTTCAGGCGCTCGACCCGGCGGGCGGCCAGCACCACTTGCGCGCCGGCGCGCGCGAGCGTGCGCGCGAAACGCGCGCCGAGTCCGCTCGACGCGCCGGTGACCAGCGCAATCTTCCCCTCGAAATTGATTTCGATTCCCACGCATTCCTCCTGATCGATTCGGAAATGTTCGACGGCTTGTGCGGTTCGGTCTTGCGCCGAACGTCGAGCCGCTATCATTGCACGAATCGCACGAACCTTATCGACGCGTTCGCCGGGTCGGGCCGGGCGCAGGGCGCTGGTCCCTGGCGCTCGCTCCGCAAATCCCGGACAATTCGCCCGTCCGTTCGCAACTCATTCCGATGCCATCATGACTCAGACCCAGCAGAACCTCCTCGAACAATACGGCCCGCGCGAAGCGATGGAATACGACGTCGTCATCGTCGGCGGCGGCCCGGCCGGCCTGTCGGCCGCGATCCGGCTGAAGCAACGCGCCGCCGAGAGCGGCCGCGAGGTTTCGGTCTGCGTGCTCGAGAAAGGCAGCGAGATCGGCGCGCACATCCTGTCGGGCGCGGTGATGGACCCGATCGCGATCAACGAACTGATTCCCGACTGGAAGGAACGCGGCGCGCCGCTGAACGCGCCGGTGACCGAGGACCGCTTCCTGTTCCTCTCCGAAAGCAAGTCGATGCGCACGCCCAACTGGCTGCTGCCGAAGTGCTTCCAGAACCACGGCAACTACGTGATCTCGCTGGCCAACGTGGTGCGCTGGCTCGGCCAGCAGGCCGAGGCGCTCGGCGTGGACATCTTCCCCGGCTTCGCTGCCGCGGAAGTGCTGTTCGACGAGAACGGCGCGGTCAAGGGCGTGGCGACCGGCAACATGGGCGTCGGCCGCGACGGCGAGCCGACCGACGCGTTCCAGTTCGGCATGGAACTGCACGCGAAGTACACGCTGTTCGCCGAAGGCTCGCGCGGCAATCTCGGCAAGGATCTGATCGCCCGCTTCCGGCTCGACGAAGGCCGCGATCCGCAGACCTACGGCATCGGCATCAAGGAACTGTGGGAAGTCGATCCGAAAGTGCACCAGCCGGGACTGGTGATCCACACCGCCGGCTGGCCGCTGGACAACGACACCTACGGCGGGTCCTTCCTGTACCACCTCGAGAACAACCAGGTGATGGTCGGCTTCGTGGTCGGCCTGACCTACCAAAACCCCTGGCTATCGCCCTACGAGGAATTCCAGCGCTACAAGACGCACCCGGCGATCCGGGGCTTCCTCGAAGGCGGCAAGCGGATTTCCTACGGCGCGCGCGCGATCACGGCCGGCGGCCTGCAATCGCTGCCGAAACTGACCTTCCCGGGCGGCGCACTGCTCGGCTGCGACGCCGGCTTCCTGAACGCGAGCCGAATCAAGGGCAGCCATGCCGCGATCAAGACCGGCATGCTGGCCGCCGACGCCGCGTTCGACGCGCTGGCCGCCGACCGGCAGCGCGACGAACTGGCCGCCTATCCGGAAGCGTTCCGGACCTCGTGGCTGCACGACGAGCTGTACCGCGCCCGCAATTTCAAGCCGTCGATGAACAAGGGATTGGTCGCCGGCACGCTCTTGGTCGGCATCGACCAGGTCGTGTTCGGCGGCAAGGCGCCGTGGACGCTGCATCA
>JBQCGO010000162.1:0-6231 GCA_051955575.1 Burkholderiaceae bacterium | reverse complement strand
TCCGGCGAAATGCCGATCTCGCGCAGCTTCTGCACGCTGTGCTGGGTCGGCTTGGTCTTCAGTTCTCCGGCGGACGCGATGAACGGCACCAGCGTCAAATGCACGAACGCGGTCTCGTTGCGGCCGGAACGCAGGCTCAATTGCCGCGCGGCCTCGAGGAACGGCAGCGATTCGATATCGCCCACCGTGCCGCCGATCTCGACCAGCGCAACGTCGTAGCCTTCGGCGCCGCGATGGATGTAGTCCTGGATCTCGTTGGTGATGTGCGGGATCACCTGCACCGTCTTGCCCAGGTACTCGCCGCGGCGTTCCTTGCGGATCACCGATTCGTAGATCTGGCCCGTGGTGAAGTTGTTGATCTTCTTCATCTTGGCCGTGATGAAGCGCTCGTAGTGGCCGAGGTCGAGGTCGGTCTCGGCGCCGTCGTCGGTGACGAACACCTCGCCGTGCTGGAACGGGCTCATCGTGCCCGGATCGACGTTGATGTACGGGTCGAGCTTCAGCATCGTGACCCGGAGGCCGCGCGATTCGAGGATCGCGGCGAGGGAGGCGGCGGCGATTCCCTTGCCCAGGGAAGACACCACGCCGCCGGTGACGAAGACGAATTTGGTCATTGCAGGAAGTGCCGGACGGCACATGCGGGAAATGGAAATTATAGCGCAAAGGCCCCATTTTCCCGGCGCATCGCGGGCCTTCCGCGACGCCCCGCGATGCGGTCGCGCGACGGTTTTTCGGGGCCCGGTCCGGCCTGTCTAGCGCAGCGCGTAGGCGAACGACAGCCGCGCGAAGCTCTCGGAACCGGCCGCCGCCGAGAGGTCGCGGATCTCGCCGCTGCGCCGGACCACCGACAGCCGCGCCATGAAGGGCGCGGCGCGCCATTCGACGCCCGCCTCGGCCTCCCCGACCCGGCGCCGCGGCGCGACCGTGTGCGGGCTGTCGTCCGAGAAATAGCCGCCTTGCAGCGTCGCGTTGTAACCGACCGCGCGCGCGTCAACGCGGGCGAACGCATGCAGCGTCGGCTCATCAGGCAAGTCGTTGAGCCGGCCCGCGCGCAGCGTCAAGCCGGCGCCGGCGTCGGTGAAGATGTTGCCGAAGCGGCCATGCAAGACCGGCGTCGCGTCCAGCCACGGCGCCGGCCGCCAGCGCACCGGCGCGATCTCGGCGTAGAGCACCGCGCCGACCTCGTTGTGGATCTGCCGGCTCCAGCCCTGCGGCTGCGGCTGGTTGATCACCTGGTGCAGGTGCGTCTGCGTCCATTCGCCGGCCGCGCATGGACCGAGGCAGCCGAGGTCGAGGCCGATCAGCCTGTGAAAGCCGTCGCGCCGGTCGATCCGGTGAAATACGCCGCCGTACAGCCAGCCGGCATACGGATGATCGGGCGGACCGACCAGTTCGGGCGGCAGCTTGATGTCGGACGGCGTGTAGAGGTCTTGCCCGATGCGCCAGCCGGCGGTCGCGAGCGCGTCGTCGCGATGCCGCATCGCACCGACGGTCAGCCGCACGCCGCTGGTATAGAAACCGTCGAGGTTGCGCAGCAGCAGGCTGTCGTTGTCGATGTCGACCTGGATTTCGGTCTTGCCGTCGCGGCGCGCGGCGCGCCAGTCATCGGCCATGCCGGACAGCATCTCTCCATGCGCCAGGGTCGTGGCCGTCAGCAGGCCGGCGAGTGCCAGCGTCTTCTTGTTGATGGTGTTCGGCATCGTCATTTTTCGAGTAGGGATCGGATCATCCGGTCCACCGCGCGCGCGGCGGCCTCGGGATGCTCCATCGGAAACAGGTGGCCGCCGGGCACCTGCGCGAAATGCGGACCGACCAGCCGGCGCGTCGCGGCGAGGCCGGCCTGCCGGCACTCGACCGAATGCTCGCCGCCGATGAAGCCGACCGGCACCGGAAACGGCTGCCGCGCGAGGCGGCCGAGGTGATGCGGCAGCGTCTCGTAGATCGCGGTCTCGGTCTCGCGCCGGAAGCGCAGCCGCACGCCCTCTTCCTGCCCGTCGCAAGGCTCCACGCCGTGGGCGACATAGTCGCGCAACACTTCCTGCGGCCAGGCCGCGAACATCGGCTTGGCGGCGTAATGGAGATAGGCGGCTTCGGCGTCGGGCCAGCGGTCGCGGCGCTTGACGGAAAACCGCGCCGGCGAGCGCTTCAGGCCGCGTCCGCTCGCCTTCGCGAGCCGCAGCGCCATTGCGCGCCAGCCGGCGATCACGGGGGAGTCGAGCAGCACCACGCAGCGGGCGCGCTCCGGGTGAGCATGCGCGGCCATCAACGAGAGGACGCCGCCGAGCGAATGTCCGACCAGGATCACCGGTTCGCGATAGCGCGCGGCCAACTCGTCTCCAAGTTCGCGCGCGAGACTGCGCCAGCCGTCGTCGACAGCGTAGCGAGGGTTGTGCGCGTGCATCGGTAGCGCACGCACGTCGTAGTCGGATTCGAGATGGCGGAAGAACGACCGGTAGGTCCCGGCCGGGTAGCTGTTGGCGTGGGCGAAATGCAGGATCGGTTTCGTCATCGGCGTGCTTCGGGGGCGGTCCGCATTCCTTGATCTCGTCTACCGGCCCTGCCAGTAGCGGCCGTGTTCGGTTCGGTATTCTTCGATGTCCAGCCGGTCGCCGAAGCGCATCGCGACCGCGCCCGTCTGGTCGGTGCGCAGCCGGCGGATGCCGAGCGCGCCGTAGCGGGCGAAGACTTCCGGCTTCGGGTGCCGGAAACGGTTGCGGTAGCCTACCTGAAAAACCGCGACCTCGGGATGCACCGCCTCCAGGAACGGCAGCGTCGACGAGGTGCCGCTGCCATGATGCGGCGCCAGCAACACGGTGGCGCGCAGGTCCTGCGCCGAGGTGCGCAGCAGCTCCGCTTCCTGCGGCGCCTCGATGTCGCCGGCCAGCAGGATCGACCGGCTGCCCAGCGTGATCTTCAGCGTGCAGCTGCGCGCGTTCGGCTTGCCCGGCGGGCCGTCGTAGACCGCCGGCGTCGGATACAGCATCTCGAAGCGCACGCCGTCCCAGTTCCACGCCTGCCCCGCCTCGCAATGCCGGTGATGCGGCGCTGCGCGCACGATCGGCGAGTCGGATGCGAGCGAGGTCGCGGCCCAGCCGACGTCGATCGCCTCGAACAGCGACAGCGCGCCGCCGGAATGATCGTTGTCGTTGTGCGAGATCACGACCGCGTCGAGCGCACCGATGCCGCGCGCCTTCAGGTACGGCAGGATCACGCGGCCGCCGGCGTCGGATTCCGGCGAATAGGCCGGCCCCGTGTCGTACAGCAGCCGGTGATGCGGCGTCTCGACCAGCAGCGCCATGCCCTGCCCGACGTCGAACGCCGTGACCCACAACGCGCCCTCGACCGGACGCGCGGGCGCGTTCGCCGCCAACGGCAGCCAGCAGAACAGGCCGAGCCAGCGCGCCGGCCAGCCGCGCGGCGCGAGCAGCCACGCGGTGCCGCCCAGTCCCAGCAGGAACAGCGGCCAGGACGGCTGCGGCGCGGCCCAGACCGCGGCCGGCAACGCGGCGAGATGACCGAGCAGCGCAGCCAGTTGCGCGACCAACCAGTGCGCACCATGCAGCACCCAACCGCACAGCGGCGCCGGCAGCACGCTGCCGAACAGCGACAGCGGTGCGACCAAGAGGCTCACCAGCGGGATCGCGATCGCGTTGGCGAGCGGGCTGACCAGCGACACCTGCCCGAACAGCAGCAGCGTCAGCGGTATCAGGCCGACGGTGATCGCGTATTGCATCCTGGTGGCTGCGCCGAACCGGGCGCGCCAGCCGGCGGCCGCGCGCCCTTCGTCACCGGCCGCGTACAGGATGACGGCCACCGCGCCGAACGACAGCCAGAAGCCCGGCCACAGCACCGCCCAGGGATCGAGCGCGACCACTGCCAGCAGCGCCGCGGCGAGCACCTGCGGCAGCGAGGCGATGCGCCCGGTCCAGAGCGCGAACGCGACGACCGACAGCATCACCAGCGTGCGCTGCGCCGGCACGCCGAATCCGGCCAGCGCGACGTAGACCAGCGCGGCCAGCGCGCCGGCCAGCGCCGCGACCTTTTGCGCCGGCAGGCGCAGCGGCAGTTCGGCGCCGGTAAAGAACGAGCGCCGCCACAGCGCGCCGGCAAGCCAGCCGAACAGGCCGGCGATCATCGTGATGTGCAATCCGGAAATCGACACCAGGTGCGAGATGCCGGTACGGTTGAACACATCCCAGTCGCTCTGGTCGATGCCGCGCTGGTCGCCGATCACCAGCGCGACGATCACGCCGGCATACGGCGCGTCCGGCAGCGCCGCGAGGATGCGCGCGCGCAGCCAGCCGCGGCCGCGCTCGATGATGTCGTTCGGCGTCGGCACGAATGCGTCGAGGCGGGCGTTGCCCCGCGGCCCGTCGTTGTCGCGCACGTAGCCGGTCGCGCGCAGGTCCTGCTCCAGCAGCCAGGCTTCGTAGTCGAAACCGCCGGGATTCGCATTGCCGTGCGGCCGCTTCAAACGCACCGTGAGCCGCCAGCGTTCGCCGGCGCGCACGTCGCCGGCATGACCGGAATGGCCGCCGCGCGGCGCGTACCAGGACAGCGCGACGCGTTCCGGCAGCACCGCAGGCGGATCGCCGTCCGCGTCCAGGACTTTCTCGATCCGGAAATGGAACCGCACGCCCTGCGCGAAGCGGTCCGGCAGGCTGTCGACCACGCCGGCTACCGTCACGTCATGTCCTTCGAGCGACGGCGGCAATGCGTCGGCGAGCCGGTGCTGGGCGAGCAGCGCCGCCCAGAGAAAGCCGCACAGCGCCGCGCAGACGCCGACCGCGGCGACCCGGCGAGGGCCGGTGCGCCACCGCATCGGCGCTGCCGCCGCGAGCAGCGTGGCAGCGGCCAGTCCTCCCAGCAACGGCGGCGACGGCAGCGCAGCCTGCGCCTGCAGCAGGCAGACGCCGAGTACCGCACTGCAAGCGGCGACCCGCATCGATCAGCGCGACGGCGATTGCTGCGGCCTTGCCGCCGCGGGAGCCGGTTGCCGCAGCGCCGGCGCCAGGCGCGGCAGCGCCGCCAGCGCGTTGCGCGAGGTGGTTTCGGCGACCGTTCCGGCATCGATGCCGCGCAGTTCGGCCAGCGCCGCGCCGAGGCGCGGGATTTCCTCGGGCGTGTTGATGTCCGGATGGCGCCATGCGGGCGGGATGTCGGGCGCATCGGTCTCGAGCACGATGGCGTCCAGCGGCATGCCGGTCGCCAGCCGGCGGATCTGCAGCGCGCGGGTGAAGGTCATCGCGCCGCCGAAGCCGAGCTTGAAACCCATCGCGGCAAAGGTCTCGGCCTGCTGGAAGCTGCCGTTGAACGCGTGGGCGATGCCGCCCGGCACGTCGACGCGGCGCAGGTACTTGAGCACGATGTCCTGCGCGCGGCGCACGTGCAGCAGCACCGGCAGCCCGGCGTCGCGCGCAAGCTTCAGCTGCTCGCTGTAGAAGCGTTCCTGCTTGGCGCGCAGCGGGTCGTCGCGGAAGCCGGGCAGGAAGAAATCGACGCCGATCTCGCCGATCGCGACGAAGCGTGGGTCGTCCTTCGCCGCCGCGACGCGCTCGCGCAGCAGGTCGAGGTCGTCGTCGGTGGCCTGCGGCACGCAGATCGGGTGGATGCCGAGCGCATAAAAGCCGTTGCCGTGGCGTCGGGCCAGCGCGGCAACCGGGTCGAAGTTGAACGGCGCGACCGCGGGAATCACGATCGCCCGCACGCCCAGCGCGGCGGCGCGCTCGGCGACCGCGTCCTCGCCGCCGCCGAATTCGCGCGCATCGAGATGGCAATGGGTGTCGATCCACATGATTCGCCCCCTCATTTACCTGTTTATTTACCCGCGTATTTACCCGCCTCGCAGAACGGTTTTCGCTATGCCGCCTCGGTCTGCAGCCCGCTCTCCGATAAATGCAGGATGCGGCCGCAGCGCTGCGCCAGTTCGGCGTCGTGCGTGACGATCACGAACGCGGTGCCGAGCGTCTGCGACAGTTCCAGCATCAGGTCGAAGGTCTGGTGCGCGGTGTGGCGATCCAGATTGCCGGTCGGCTCGTCGGCCAGCACGCAGGCCGGCTGCGTCACCAGCGCGCGCGCCAGGGCCACGCGCTGGCGCTCGCCGCCGGACAGCTCGCCCGGCACGTGCGTGACGCGCCTGGACAGGCCGACGCGCTCGAGGACCGCCTGCGCCGCCTCGTGCGCCTGTGGGCGGCCGACGCGCCGGATCATGAGCGGCATGCCGACGTTGTC
>JBQCGO010000161.1:0-7207 GCA_051955575.1 Burkholderiaceae bacterium | reverse complement strand
CTACCTCAAGGCCGAAGGCTGCGACCGCGGACAGGGCTACCTGTTCTCGCGTCCGGTGTCCGCGCAAGCGCTGCTCGCGCACATCGAACGCGGCGTCTGGCACTGACGCGCACCCTCGCGGCCGCCGTTCGGAAATCCTTCACCCGCGCAGCATCCGGTACAGCAGCAGCGCGTGCGCGGGCAGCACGCGCCGCTTGCGCAGCACCCATGGCATGCCGCGCAAGGCATCGCCGAGCGCCGGCAGGACCGCGCCGCCGCGACCGGCACGGCAGACGCGCAGCGAGTCGCGCAGGGCGATCCGCCACGGCAGCCGCATCCAGGCCAGCCAGATAGCGTTGCGGATTAGGCAGCGCTCGCGGCCGCCGGCATCCCGCGACGCCGACGGATGATGATGCACGGTGAGAAACGCGGCATAGACGATGTGCCAGCCGGCTGCGACGAGATCGAGCGTCAGCAGCGCCTCTTCCCCGCCGAGAAAGAAGTTCGGCTCGTAACCGCCGGCCTGCACGAAGGCTTCGCGGCGCATCACGCAGGCGCCAGCCAGGAAACCGAGCAGCGCCGGGCCCGGCAATCCGTCGGCCGGCAGCGGGCTGTCGGCCATCGCAGCGCAGGTCGGATCCTCGCGCCCTTCCTCGCCGACCAGCACCCGCGCGCTCAGCACGCCCACGCCCGGATGCGCATCCAGCATCTCCGCAGCCAGCGTCAATGCGCCCGGCGCCCACCAGGTGTCGTCGTCGCAGAACGCGACATAGGGTGTGCGCACCGCCCGCACCCCGGCATTGCGCGCCGAGGCGCCGACGTTGTTCTCGAGGCGCACCAGGCGTACTGCGGGGAAATCGGCGGCGACCATGGCGGGCGTGCCGTCGCGCGAGGCATTGTCTACGACGACGACCTGCGGCCGGTCGGGCAGCGCGAGCGTGCGTTCCAGCGTGCGGCGCAGTTCGGCCGCGCGATTGTGGGTGAGGATGACGACGGCGAGGCGGTCGCGCGGCATGTTCATCGGTCGTCCTCGCCGGCCGGCATGCCATCCAGCCGCCAATACCGCTCCGGCTGAAAGATGTCGCCGCAGCCCGCCTTCACCGTGCGCGCCAGCGCCTGCAACTGGCTCGCGTAGCAGGCGACCGCCTCGCACTTCGCCACAGACTTGGCCAGCGACAGCGGTTCGCCGGCGATCGGCGCGGCGCGGATGCCGGTGGCCGCCAGCGCGGCGAGCCGCCGCTGCAGCAGCCCGGGGATCGGCCGGTACAGCGCTTCCTCGTACAGCAGCCAATCGATGCCGCCGAGCGCGCGCCGCACGTCGAGCATGGCGTCGTGCACCAGCAGGTGGTCGGAATGGAACAGGCCGGCCGGCAACAGGACGGCCGCCGGGCGGAGCTCGTCCACGACCTCGCGCAACGCCGCTGCCAGCGCCGCGCGTGATGGCGTGTCGCGGTACTGGCTGTCCAGGAAGTCGAGCCAGCGCGGCGTCGCCCCGAGGACGGCCAGCGCGTGCCGGTCTTCCTCGCGCCGCCGCCGCATCCCTTCCGCGGCGCCGTCGAAGTCCGACGCGGCGTCCCATTCGGTCAGCGCGTCGAATCCTTCCGGGATGCCGGCGAACACGGTCGCGACGGTTGCGCCGGGGTGCCGCGCGAGCAGCGCGGCGCAAGAGAAGACCGCATCGTCGAGATGCGGCGAGACGACCAGAAGAGAGCCGGAAATGTCGAGAGCCATGGGTTCCTTGCCGGGGCGAATCGCCGCGGCGCGTCGCTCATGCAGACATGACTTCCCCGCGGCGGCATCGGTTCCCGGTGCGCGCCGCCATTTCCCGAGGTTTCCTGCCATCAATTGGTGGGGAATACGCGCCCCGGCAACCGCCGACTACGCGGATGCGGCTACTGCCGGCCGAGCCACTTCGCATAGATCTGCCCGTATTCACCGGTCGCCTTCTGCAGGTGCAGCCAGGTGTCGACGAAGGCCTTGAAGCTGACGTCGCCGCGCGGCAGCAGGTAGGCCTTCTCGGCGTACTGGAACGGCTTGTCCGGATGCACGGAGCACAACTCGGGATGCTGCTTCGCCTGCCACAGGGTTTCGCTGGCGTCGGTGACCATCACGTCCGCGTCGCCCTTGACGATCTGCTCGAAGATCGTGACGTTGTCCGGATAGACGGTCAGCTTCGCCTGCTTGTAATGCGCCTTGGCGAACTTTTCGTTGGTGCCGCCGGGGTTGACGATGGCGCGCGTCGAGGGCCGGTCGATCTGTTCCAGCGTCTGGAACTTTTGCACGTCAGCGCAGCGCACGATCGGCGTCTTGCCGTCAACCATGTGCGATTGGGAGAAGAACGCCTTCTTCTGGCGATCCAGCGTGACCGACACGCCGCCCATCGCGATGTCGCACTTTTCCTGGAAGTCGTCCATCAGCTTCGGCCAGCTGGTCTTGACGAACTGCGCCTCGACGCCGAGCGCCTTCGCCAGCGATTGCGCCATGTCGATGTCCATGCCTTCGAAGCCGCCGTCCGCCTTCAGGTAGGTGAACGGCCGGTAGTCGCCGGTGGTGCAGACGCGCAGCACGCCGGCCTTCTGGATGTCGTCCAGGCGCGAGGCGTCGGCGTGCGCGGACAGGGAAGGCAGCAGGAACAGCGGATACAGCGCGGCGATAGCGAAGCGTTTCATGCAGAAAATCTCCTAGGAATTGGCGACCGGTACCCGGCCGTGCGGCGCGGGCCATTGTATGCGAGGAAGCATGCGAGGAACGCGGCCTCGCGTTGCCGGCAAACGACTCAGACGGATGCCGCCTGCCGGCCGAGCAGCAGGGTTTCGAATTCGTCCGCCGGCAGCGGCGCCGCGAACAGGAAGCCTTGACCGAAATCGCAGCCGGCGTCGGCCAGCGTGCGCTTCTGGTCGGTGGTCTCGATGCCTTCGGCGATCACCTTCAGGCCGAGCTTGTGCGCCATCGCCACGATCGATTCGGCGATGGTGCGGTTCTGCATGTCGGTGGCGATGTCGCGCACGAAGGACTGGTCGATCTTCAGGTAGTCGATGTCGAACTTCTTAAGGTAGGCCAGCGACGAATAGCCGGTGCCGAAGTCGTCCAGCGCGACCTGGATGCCGGCGTCGCGGTATTCGAACAACCGGTCGGCGACGTGGCGCGACGCGTGCAGCAGCAGGCCTTCGGTGATCTCGATCGTGATGTTGGCCGCCGGCACGTCGAGGCGGTGCAGGTGTTCCAGCCAGCGATCGCAGCCCTTGGTCATGAACTGCGCCGGCGACTTGTTCACGCCCACCGAAAAGGTCCGGCCGAGCCGCGCGCTCCACGTCTTCGCGCAGGCGGCGGCCTGCTCGAACACCCAGTCCCCGAGTTCGCTGATGATGCCGGCCTCCTCGGCCAGCGGAATGAACTCCGACGGTCCGATCTCGCCCAGTACCGGATGGTGCCAGCGCAGCAGGGCTTCCGCCTTGACGATGGACCCGTCGACCAAATCCACCACCGGCTGGTAGCGCACGCTCAACTGGCGCGCGCGCAGCGCACCGCGCAGACCGTGGATCACGCGCACCCGATAGTGGGCCCGTTCGTCCATCTGCGCGGTGAAATAGCTGAACTGATTCTTGCCCGCCTGCTTGGCCGCGTACATCGCCTGGTCGGCCTTGCGCAGCAGCTCCTCGGCGTTCGGCGCATCGTCCGGAAACACCGCGATGCCGATGCTGCCCGAGACGTGCACCACTTCCTCCTGGAGCGCGAACGGCCTGGCCAGCGCTTCCAGGATCTTCTGCGAGGCCTGCTCGGCCAGATCGTGGTGGTCGGGCGCCGGCAGGATCACGGTGAACTCGTCGCCGCCCAGCCGTGCGACGGTGTCGGTCTCGCGCACGCAGCGGCGGATCCGGCGCGCCGCTTCCGCCAGCAGCAGGTCGCCGGCATCGTGGCCAAGCAGGTCGTTGATCTGCTTGAAGCGATCCAGGTCGACGAACAGGAGCGCGAGCCGATCGCTCCGGCGCAATGCGCGGGCGGTCTCGATCTCCAGCCGGTCGCGGAACAGCCGGCGGTTCGGCAATCCGGTCAGAGTGTCGAAATTGGCGTGCCGCCAGGTGCTCTCTTCGGCCGCCTTGCGGTCGGAGATGTCGATATTCATCCCCACCCACTTACGTAACGAGCCGTCCGGATTGAACAGCGGCGCGGCGCGCACGTTGGTCCAGTGCCAGCCGCCACGCGCGCGTTGCAACCGGAATTCGGCGTCGACGTAGACCCGTGCCGCTACCGCATCGCGCCATTGTCGTTCCGCGTACTCGCGGTCTTCCGGATGGATCGCGTCGAGCCATCCATAGCCCAGCCACTCGTCGACGGTCTGCCCGGTGTAGGCACGCCACGACGGCGAATCCGCCACGATCACGCCGTTCGCATCGGCTTCCCAGACTGCCTGCGCGGTGTGCTCCACCAGCGCGCGGAATTGTTCCTCGCTCAGCCGCAACGCCGTTTCGACTTCCTTCAGCGCGCGCTCGGCGGCGATGCGCCGGCTGATGTCGTTCAGCACGACGATGCCGCCGACAATCTCGTCGCCGTCGCGAATCGGCGCCCCGGACACCAGCGCGACGCGTCGCTTGACGGTCGGATCGAAGGTCTCGATTTCGATGATTTCGTGGCTCGACGATTCGCCGCGCAAGGCTCTTGCCATCGGCCAGTCCTCGGCCGCGAGCGGCTGTCCCTGGCGCGCCGAGCCGTCGGCCCACCAGGCGTTCCACCGGCCGTATTCGCTGACGTTGCGCGGAACCGGATGGTTCTCGCCCCAAAGCCGGCGGTTTTCGGCATTGACGTGCACCAGCGCGCCGCTTGCGTCCGCGACCACGATCCCGACCGGCGCAGTGTGCAGCACCGCGTCCAGCCGGCGTCTCTCGGCTTCCGCGCCTCGCGCCGCTTCGCGCGCCCGCTGCTCGCTCTCGCGCAGCGCGGCCTCGATCCGCACCTGCGCGGTGACGTTGATCGCGGTGTGGACTATGCAGATCGGCCGCCCGTCCTCGCCAAAGACCGGCGTGTTGACCGCGTTCCAGAAACGCTCCTCATAGCGGATGCCGCCGTCGGGCTGGCGCACCGGGATCGGGTAGCGCCGGGTCAGCAGTGCGTCCGTCCGGCCCTCGGCCAGCACGCGGGCGATCGAGGCGCGCACGGCTGCCGCGCCGCTGTCGGTCGGATCGTCGGGATTGCCGGATAACACGTCGGGCAGGCTGCGGCCGAGCAGGTCCTCGCGATTGCACAGGAGGGCCACGAGAAAGGCGTCGTTGACCGCCAGGATGATCGCCTCAGGCGTGGGCGACAGGAGGCAGTTGCCGGTCGGGGCATGGCGGAAGAACGATTCGTACAGCGACAACGCGAGCATGGCGGCGGCCGCAACGGAGTCGGCAAAAGGCGTCCCGACGGGCGCGCAGCCGGGAACGGGCAGCCGCGCGGGCCTTTCCCTGCTTCTTCAGATCGGTCCGCGCCGCAACATGTTCCCGGCCAACGCGCCTACTTCACGACCAGCACGCCCTTCATGCCCGGATGCAAGGTGCAGACGTACGGGAACACGCCCTTGACGTGCGGCGTGAAGCGCCACGACTTCCCGCTGCCGAGGTCGCCGGAATGCCATCCTGCGCGTTCGGCGGTGACGTTGTGCGGGAACGGATCCTGGTTGGTCCAGACGACGGTGTCGCCGACCCGCGCTTCCACTGTCGCCGGCGAGAACTGCACCGCCTCAATCGTCACCGCGTGCCGCCGCGGCCTCTCCTGAGCGGGCAATGGGACGGCCGCTCCCGACAGCGCTACCGCGAGCAGCAGCGCCGTCGGAGGAAGGCGCCGCCGCATGCGTTCCTGCAAGCGCGGCTTCATGGCGGCCGCTACTTCAGCGACGCCTGGATCTGCTTCGCGTGCGCGAGGTGCGCGACGAATGCCGGCCGCACCTTGATCAGCGTCTGCTTCAGTTCCTCGTTCTGCGCGCTCGGGATCAGCGTGTTGTCCATCGCATCGATGACGGCCTGGTGATAGGCCACCTCGTGGTCGACGTAGGCCTTGTCGAACGCCTCGCCCTTCAAGTCCTTGAGCTTGTCGATGTTTTCCTCGCCACCCTGCTTCAGGCTCTTGCTGGTGTCGCTCTGCTCGGGCGTGACGTGCAGCTTCTTGACCAGCGCGGTCGCCTGCTTGTTCACACCGGTGTGGTCGGTCACCATCTGCTTGGCGAACGCCTTGACGTCGGGGTTGTGCGTTTTCTTTTCCGCCAGCTTGCCGGCGTTGATGTCCACCGTGTTGGCGGCGACCACAATGCCGGCGATCTGGGCGTCGTTCGGCCCGGACGACTGGGCGAATGCCGGAATGGCGGCCAGTCCTAACAGGCCGGCGATGAGGCGAGTAGCGATACGGTTCATGGCAGACGCTCCTTTCAAGCGGGTGGGAGGGAAACCGGCGGCGTGCCGTCCGGCCGGTCGGCCAGGCGTGTGAGCACGCCGGCAACGATCCGGTCGCAACGCGCGCCGTCGAAGGAAAAGGCGCCTTCCAGCGCGACGTCGAGTTCGCGCGACAGGGATTCGCGCAACAGGCTGCGAGCGCGGAAGTAGCGGGTACGCACCGTCGCCTCGGGAATGCCGAGGGCGGCGGCGGTTTCCTCCACGCTCAGATCCTCGACTGCGCGCAGCACGAACACGGTACGGAACGCCTCGGGCAGATCGTCGATCCGCTTCTCGATCAGGCGCCGCACCTCGGCGCGCTGAGCCGCCTGTTCGGGTTGTTCGGGCCGCTCGGGATGTTCGGGTTGTTCCGCCGGGGGCTGGTTCATCGATGTCTCCGCCGCGTCGTCCCATGGCGTATCGCCGCCGAGCCGGATCACCTTCGCCCGGCGACCGGTCTTGCGCGAGCGGGCGATGGCTTCATTGACCACGATGCGGGTCAACCAGGTCGACAGGCTGGAGTCGCCGCGAAACGCGCCCAGGTGACGGAACGCCAGCAGGTAGGCTTCCTGCAGCGCGTCTTCCGCTTCGGCGTCGTCGCGCAGGATGCTGCGCGCAGCCCGGTACAGCGGCCGGTTGTAGCGGCGCATCAGCAGCGCGAACGCGTCGCGGTCGCCGGCGACGACCCGGCGTGCGAGATCGGCGTCGGATTCCCGCTGCGTGCCCTGCCGGATCGTTTGTTGCCGCATTGCGTCTTCCCCTTTCTGCCGTTGTCGTGACATTGGATGGAACGGCGGCGCGCCGCGTTCCCGTTTGCCGGGAGCGCG
>JBQCGO010000160.1:0-16824 GCA_051955575.1 Burkholderiaceae bacterium | reverse complement strand
GCGCGCAAAAGCAAAAAGCCCGCTCGAAAGCGGGCTTTTCAATTCTTGGGGTGGCCGATGGGACTCGAACCCACGACGACAGGAATCACAATCCTGGACTCTACCAACTGAGCTACGGCCACCACTGGGATGCTGCGGACTTCTGGCTGCGCTGGTTTGGCGCAGCCTGCGATTATACAAAACCCCATCCGGCGTGGCAAATTTCTCGCGGCGGCGTGGATTGGGAGATCAACGCTCTTCCACGCGCTCGACTTCCATCGGCACTCCCAGCAGGTGCGCGCATGCCGTGCGCAGCGCGCTAGCCGAGCCGGTGGTGCAGCCTTGGAGCGGCGCATCGCGCGAGCCAGAGGCGACGAGTCCGCCTTCGGTCAGCAAGCGGGCCAATTGCCGCGCGACCGGCGTCGCAGTGTCGACGAGCGTCGCGTCGGGACGATGCCGCCCTGCGGCATCCTTGATGGCTTTGCGCACAAACGGATAGTGGGTGCAGCCGAGCACCAGCGTGTCGGCGCCGCCTGTCATCAGCGGCGCGACGTAGCGTTCGACCAGCGACAGCGTCGACAGCGAGGCGAGTTCGCCGCGCTCGATCGCGTCGGCGAGACCCACGCAGGGTTGCAGCAGGAAGCGCGTGCCGGTGGCAGTCGCGATCCGGTCGCGCAGCGCGATGAACCTGGCGCTGGCCAATGTCGCCTGCGTCGCCAGCACGCCGACGACCCTGCTTCGGGTGAGAGCGGCAGCCGGTTTCAGACCGGGTTCGACGCCGACGATCGGCAGGTCAGAGTGCGCCTGCCGCAGTGCGCCGACGGCGGCCGCGGTGGCGGAATTGCAGGCGACCACCAGCGCCTTGACGCCGCGGCCGCGCAGGAAGCCGGCGATCGCGAGGCTGCGTTCGACGATCGCCGGTTCCGGCTTGTCGCCGTAGGGCGCGAACGCGGAATCGGCGAAGTAGAGGAGCCGCTCGCCGGGCAGCGCCGCGCGGATCTCGCGCAGCACGGACAGGCCGCCGATGCCGGAGTCGAACACGCCGATCGGCGCGTCGTTCCGGTTCAATGCGGCGGTGGCCGATGCCGCCATCCGTTGCCCTCGGTCAGCGTCGCGCGATCAAGCCACGCTGACCGGGATGCCCGCGAGCTTGCCCGACGCGATCTTCTGCTGCCATTCCTGCGGGCCGGTCTGGTGCACCGACACGCCGTTGGCGTCGACCGCCACCGTGACCGGCATGTCCTTGACGTCGAACTCGTAGATCGCTTCCATGCCGAGGTCGGCGAAGCCGAGTACCTTGGCCGACTTGATCGCCTTCGACACCAGGTAGGCCGAGCCGCCGACCGCCATCAGGTAGGCCGACTTGTGCTTCTTGATCGCCTCGATCGCCGCCGGGCCACGCTCGGCCTTGCCGATCATCGCGATCAGGCCGGTCTTGTCGAGCATCATGTCGGTGAACTTGTCCATCCGGGTCGAGGTGGTCGGGCCGGCCGGGCCGACGACTTCGTCGCGCACCGGGTCGACCGGGCCGACGTAGTAGATCACGCGGTTCCTGAAGTCCACCGGCAGCGGCTCGCCCTTTGCCAGCATGTCCTGGATGCGCTTGTGCGCGGCGTCGCGGCCGGTCAGCATCTTGCCGTTCAGGAGCAGCGTCTGTCCGGGCTTCCACGATGCGACTTCTGCCGGCGTCAGCGTGTCGAGGTTCACGCTTTTCGATTTCGCAGCGTCCGGCACCCAGCGCACGTCCGGCCATTCGGACAGCGACGGCGGCTCCATGTAGGCCGGGCCGGAACCGTCGAGCACGAAGTGCGCGTGGCGGGTCGCGGCGCAGTTCGGGATCATCGCGATCGGCTTGGACGCGGCGTGGGTCGGGTACATCGCGATCTTCACGTCGAGCACCGTGGTCAGCCCGCCCAGGCCTTGCGCGCCGATACCGAGCGCGTTGACCTTTTCGAAGAGCTCGATCCGCAGTTCCTCGGTCTTGTTGTTCGGGCCGCGCTGCAGCAGCTCGTACATGTCGATGTCTTCCATCAGCGATTCCTTGGCCATCAGCATCGCCTTCTCGGCGGTGCCGCCGATGCCGATGCCGAGCATGCCGGGTGGGCACCAGCCGGCGCCCATCGCCGGTACCGTCTTCAGCACCCAGTCGACCACCGAATCGGACGGATTGAGCATCGCGAACTTCGACTTGTTTTCCGAGCCGCCGCCCTTGGCCGCGATCTGCACGTCGAGCTTGGCGCCCGGGACCAGCTCCATGTGGATCACCGCCGGGGTGTTGTCCTTGGTGTTCTTGCGCTCGAACTGCGGATCGGCGACGACCGAGGCACGCAGCACGTTGTCCGGGTTCAGGTAACCGCGCCGCACGCCTTCGTTCACCGCGTCGGCGACCGAGCCGGAAAAGCCTTCGAAGCGCACGCCCATGCCGACCTTCAGGAACACGTTGACGATGCCGGTGTCCTGGCAGAGCGGCCGCTTGCCTTCGGCGCACATCTTCGAATTGGTCAGGATCTGCGCGATCGCGTCCTTCGCCGCCGGACTTTGCTCGCGCTCATAGGCGCGCGCCAGGTGGCGGATGTAGTCGACGGGGTGATAAAAGGAGATGAATTGCAGGGCTGCCGAGACGCTGTCGATCAGGTCGTCCTGTTTGATAACGGTCACTTCGGAATCCTCAGTCGAGACAAGGGTGATGGGAAATGCGACAGGCGGCGGCGTGCGCGAGGCGGTGCGGCGTGAAACGTCGGACGGATCGCAACGGGGCGGGACGGTGACGTGCCGCGGCTTGCGGGTGCCTAGCCGAGGCGGTCGCCGATTCGTAATTCGAGCAACCCGCGGTTCAAGCAACCGCTTCAGCGCGGTGCCGCGCTTGTTGGCGGTGCGTATTCTACTCCGGGCAACATCGCCATGCGGCGGTTCTACCCGCTTCGCGCGGCCCCGGTAGCCGCAGCGCGCGACGGCGAAGCCTGCGACAGCAACAGCGCCTCGAAGGCTTCCGCCGGCAGCGGTTCCGAGAAGAAGAAACCCTGTCCGTAGTCGCAGCCGGACGCCGCCAGCCAGTCGCGTTGCGCGGCGGTTTCGATGCCTTCGGCCACCACGTCGAGGCCGAGCTTGTGCGCCATCACGATGATGGTCTCGGCGATGGTGCGGCTGTTGCCGTCCGAGGTCATGTCCTGCACGAAGAACTGGTCGATCTTCAGGCTGTCGACCTTGAACTTCTTCAGGTACGACATCGACGAATAGCCGGTGCCGAAATCGTCGATCGCGACGTTGATGCCGGCGCGCTCGATCCGGTCCAGTTGTGCAGTGGTGCTCTGACTGGCGTTGAGCAGCAGGCCTTCGGTGATCTCGATCGAGATGCAATGGCCGGCGAGCCCCAGCTTGCTCAGGTATTCCGGCCAGGTCCTGGTGTGGGTGTCGTTCAGGAACTGGACCGGAGACTTGTTGATGCTGACCTGGAATGGGCGGCCGAGCCGGTTGCCCCATTTCAGGGCCCACGCCGCCGCCTCGGTGAAAACCCAGTTGCCGATCTCGTTGATCAAACCGGTTTCCTCGGCCAGCGGTATGAACGCATTCGGCGCGATCAGGCCGCGCTGCGGATGGAACCAGCGCAGCAGCGCTTCGGCCTTGACGATGCTGCCGTCCTTCAGGTCGACGATCGGCTGGAAGTAGAGCCGGAACTGGCCGCCGGCCAGCGCGTTGCGCAGGTCGGCGATGGTGTTCAGGCGCTGCAGCACCGATTCCCGCATGGTCCTGTCGAAGGTGAAAACGCGGTTGCGCCCGGCGTTCTTGGCGGTGTACATCGCCTGGTCGGCATTGCGCACCAGATCGTCCGGCTCGGTCGCATCCTCGGGGTAGAAGGTGATGCCGATGCTGCCCGAGACGTGGACGATCTCCTGCCGGATGTGGAACGGCTTGCCCAGTTCCTGCAGGATGCCGTGCGCCACCGCTTCGGCCTGATGGCCGTCGCCATCCACGTCGACGATCACGGTGAACTCGTCGCCGCCTAGCCGCGCGACCATGTCGTCCTGGCGCACGTGCGAGCGGATGCGCCGCGCCGCCTGCTGCAGTAGCAGATCGCCGGCGTCGTGGCCGAGCAGGTCGTTGACTTCCTTGAAGCGATCCAGGTCGATGAACAGGACGGCGAAGGATTGCATGGTGTGGCGCGCGCGGTCCGCCTGCTGCTGCAGCCGGTCGCGGAACAGGATGCGGTTCGGCAGGCCGGTCAGCATGTCATGGTGCGCGCGATGCCAGTTCTGCTCCTCCACGAGCCGGCGCGATTCCCGCTCCTGCAGCAGTACACCGCCCGCCTGCGCCAGCGAGTCGTGCAGCCGGTCCAGTTCGAGGATGCGCGCATGCTGCGGCGTCGGCGTTTCGCCCTTGCCCAG
Source organism: Burkholderiaceae bacterium (assembly GCA_051955575.1). Lineage (GTDB taxonomy): Bacteria > Pseudomonadota > Gammaproteobacteria > Burkholderiales > Burkholderiaceae_D > JBQCGO01. Next base: position 12,463 of record JBQCGO010000160.1, on the reverse strand, counting down.
CGAGAAGGCCGAACCCATGGCGCCGGTCAGCGACGAGATCAGGCGCCGGGCGAAAACGGCGGCGAACACGGCGCCCGTGGCGAGCGCGGCGAGGCAGCCGAGCAGCGAGTACAGCACGGCGCGCTTGGCCGACGACTCGATCTCCGCGACCGGCACGCCGACGGCGACGGTCCAGCCGGACAGCGACGAGCGCGTCAGGACGGTGTACAGATCGGCTTCATCCCGACTCGTGTTCCGGAAGGCATCGGTGCGTCCGGCACGGATGGCGTCGAGAAGGTTTTCCTTCGGGAGCCGGCCGATCAGCCCCTGCATCGGCGCGCGGCTGCGGGTGACCGTGCGGCCGTCCTGATCGAAGATGCCGACCAGCCAGTGCGGCCGGACGTTGCGGAAGGTTTGCTGGAAATGGCTGGCCAGGAAACCCTGGCTCAGCACGTAGCGCCTGCCGTTTCCGAGAAACACGGGGTAGTCGACGGCCGCTACCAGCTTCCTGGTCACGGGACCATTGAGCAGGTGCGAGATACTCGGCCCAGTGCCCTCGAACACGCGACGGATGCGGGCCGGGTCGGTCGGCGGCGGCAACGGCGCACCGAACGGAACGGCCGTGTTGATCAGTTGCTGGCCGTGCTCGTCCAACAGGACGATCCACGAGTCGGTGCCGTCGTTGGCGAACCGGGCCTGGGCGTAGAACCGCTTAAGATCGCCGGCCGCCAACGGCTCCGAGCGCGACAGCGTGCGCAGCACGGCCTCCGCGGTGCGGAATTCCTGGTCGGCCGACAGCGAAGTCATGTTCGCCGTTTCCTTGAGGGCACGGAACGCCGCTTCGCGCTGCGCGTTGAGCAGCGTATTGAGTGCCACGGCCGAGAACAGGATGACCGGGATCAGGATAGCGGCGGTCATCCACGCGAGGTAGGAGCGGATTCTCAAGGCGGGCTTTCGTCGGCGAGGATACCGCCTTGCCGTTCGGGAAGGCGCTTGGATGGAATCGGTTCATTTTGCCAGAAGGTCAACCGGTCAGGACCTCCTCGGCGCAAGCGGGGATTCCGGCGATGCCGCGCAATCTCTATACTGCCGCAGGCGGCCGCATTCTCGTTTTCCGCGGGCATGGCGGGCGGGGGCGGGCGCGTAACCACTCTGGCATCGGAATTTTCATGGACGTGAAAAGACGGGACGAGGTTCCCGGCGAAGGCGCTGCCGCAGAGCAGGACGGCCCGACGCATGCACCCGGGCCGGCGGCGCAAGGCGCATCTCTTGCCGAGGCGCTGGATGCGCTGGCCGAGACGACGCGGCGTGCGGCGGAACTCGGCGCGCAAGCGGACGAGTCCGAGCGCCGGCTGCGGCTTCACGAGGCGGTGCTGCAGAACACGCCTGACCTCGTCTACGTATTCGATCTCGAGCATCGGTTCACCTACGCCAACGAAGTGCTGCTGCAGATGTGGGGACGTTCCTGGGACGACGCGATCGGCAAGACCTGCCTCGAACTCGGCTACGAGCCGTGGCATGCCGCGATGCACGGCCGGGAGATCGAGCAGGTCAAGGCGACCAAGCGGGCCATTCGCGGCGAGGTGCCTTTCCACGGGACTTTCGGCCGCCGGATCTACGACTACATCTTCGCACCGGTGCTCGGTCCCGACGGCGAGGTCGAGGCGATCGCGGGAACCACGCGCGATGTCACCGAGCGCAAGCAGGCCGAGGAAGCGCTGCGCGCCAGCGAGTCGCGCCAGAAATTCCTGGTGCGCCTGGTCGACATCCTGCGGCTGACCTCGGACACCGGCCTGCTGCAGGCCAAGGCGGCGGGCATGCTCGGCGAGCACCTGGGCGCGAGCCGGGTCGCGTATGCCGAGGTGGAGGACGACGACCGCGGCTTCCTGGTGCACGAGGACTGGCGCCTCGACGGCATGCCGTCCGCCGCCGGCCGTCGCCGCTTTTCCGACTACGGCGCGCATGTCGCCGAGACGCTGCTCGCCGGACGCACGCTGGTGGTGGACGACGTGCGCGCAGTGGTCGGCGATGCCGCGCAGTCGGCGGACCTGCTGGCCGCCTACGACGCGGTGAAAACCTATGCCTACGTCGCGGTGCCGATCGTACGCAACGGGCGGATCGCCGCCTGGCTCTCGGTCGACCAGTCGACGCCGCGGCAGTGGCAGGCGCATGAGATCACCCTGATCGAGGAAGTCGCGGAACGGACCTGGAAAGCCATCGACCTGGCGAACGCGGAAGCGCGGGTGCGCCACGCGTCGCTGCACGACCCGCTGACCGGGCTGCCCAACCGCGCCATGCTGTTCGAGTATGCGGGCCGGCTGTTGCCGCACAACCGGCGCACCCGCCAAGGCGCGGCGGTGCTGTTTCTCGACCTGGACCGGTTCAAGCCGATCAACGACACGCATGGTCACGAAGCCGGCGACGCGGTGCTGCGGGAAGTGGCGGGCCGGCTGTCGGGCGCGCTGCGGGCCGAAGACATCGTGATTCGCCTCGGCGGCGACGAGTTCGTCGTGCTGCTGCAGGACGTCGAGAGCGCGGCCTACGCCGGCGAACTGGCGAACCACCTGATCGAGCGGATCGGCGAGCCTTGCCAGGTCGGCGAATTGTCGCTGTCCTTGTCCGCGTCGGTCGGCATCAGCATGTTTCCCGCCGACGCGGAAGAGATCGGCGAACTGATCGGGCTGGCCGACATGGCGATGTACCAGGCCAAGCAGGCCGGCCGCAACAATTTCCAGTTCTACTCGCAGGATTGCGCTGCCGCGGCCCGGCTGCAACTGGCGATCGAGCAGCAACTGAAGTCGGCGCTGCGCAGCGATGCATTCCACCTGTGCTACCAGCCGGTGCTGGACATCGCGACCGGCGAGATCGTGAACGTCGAGGCGCTGCTGCGCTGGCAGAACGCCGACATCGGCCCCGACCGCTTCGTGCCGGTCGCCGAAGCCAGCGGCATCATCAATCCGATCGGCAAATGGGTGCTGCAGGAAGCGCTGCGCCAGCATAAGACCTGGCGCGAGCGCGGCCTGCCGGCGATTCCGGTTGCGGTCAACGTGTCGGCGGTCGAGTTTCGCGCCAAGGATTTCGTCCGGCGCTTCATCGACATGCTCGACGAGCACGGGATCGAGGTGAGCGGCCTGCAGCTCGAAGTGACGGAAACCGCGGTGATGGACGACATCCGGCATGCGGCCCGGGTGCTGGCCGAACTGAAGACGCTCGGCGTGGCCATCTCGCTGGATGACTTCGGCACCGGGCAGTCGAGTCTGGCCTACCTGGCCCGGCTGCCGCTGAACAAGATCAAGATCGACAAATCGTTTACCTCCCGGGTCGAAACCGACGCCGCGAGCCGCGCCGTCACCGACGCGATGATCGCGCTCGGCCATACGCTCGGTCTCAAGGTGGTGGCGGAGGGTGTCGAATCGGCCGCCGTGCTGGACTACGTCCGCGCGCGCGGCTGCGATCACGCGCAGGGGTTCCACCTCGGCCAGCCGATGTCGGGGGAGGCGATCGAAGCCTGGTACCGGGAGCCGCGCCGGCCAGGAGAGGACGCGGCCTGACTGCCTGAAAAATGTTGTTGCCGCGAACAGGCCGCGGTGGCAGCATGCGGCGCTGGCGGGCGCCGATACGCGGCCCGGCCATCGTCCTTCGCATCGTTCCGGGAGTTCGCCGATGACCTTCACCGAGTCGATCCAGACCTGCTTCGTCAAATACGCCGACTTCCGCGGCCGCGCCTCGCGGTCCGAATTCTGGTGGTGGTCGCTGTTCACTTTGGTCGTCGGCGTCTCGCTGGCGACGATCAGCGATCGGCTGAATCTCGCGTTCACGCTCGCGACACTGCTGCCGGGTTGCGCGGTCACGGCGCGCAGGCTGCACGATACGGGCCACAGCGGCTGGCTTCAGCTCCTGTGGCTGGTGCCGATCCTTGGCTGGATTCCGCTGATCATCTGGTGTGCCCAGGAAGGGAAGGGCGAGCGCGCCGCAGGATAAAACGCCGCCGCGCCGGCTGCTTCCGCATTCGAACAGCGCGGAAACAGGAAAACGAAACCGGCCGGGGGAAAGCCCGGTCAGCGCGTCTGCCGGGCGCCGGCGTCGGCATGCAGCAGCAGGGCGAAGGCGCGTTCCGGCAGGTCGTATTGAATCCCGTACTCCGACTGCAGTTCTTCCCGCGTCGCAATGTCGACCTCGGCACTGGAATGTCCCGACAAGATCAGGTCGTATCGCACCCGCTGCGCCTCCGCATACCGCGGATAGACGCCAAGGATTATGCTAGTCATCGAACGCCTCCTGTCTCAAGTACCGAAACGCTTCCTGCAAACTCGACGGCAGTGGTTGCTCTGACCGGGCGGCGAAAAATAAGTGCCGCGCCGGGCGAAAACAATTGTCGGCTCCCGGCGCCGCGGACCGTGCCGGCCGGTCGGGGAATGCGAAAATGTTGCGTAAGGCATAAGTAAGCGCGACGGCATAAGGTGGCCGGCTAATGACAGTTAATTACATAACGAGGAGTGAGCATGTCGGATATCGAAACCCTGAAGGAAGAAAACCGCATCTTCCAACCCCCCGCGGAATTTGTTGCGCAAGCGGCGATATCCGGCATGGACGGCTACCGGGCGATGTGCGCCCAGGCCGAGGCCGACTACGAAGGCTTCTGGGCCAAGCTGGCCCGTGAAAACCTGAAATGGCAGACGCCGTTCACGCAGACGCTCGACGAGTCCGACGCGCCGTTCTACAAGTGGTTCAAGGGCGGCAAGCTGAACGCGTCGTACAACTGCCTCGACGTGAATCTGGAAAACGGCAACGCCGACAAGACCGCGATCGTCTTCGAAGCCGACGACGGCACGGTCGACAAGGTCACCTACCGCGAACTGCACCGGCGCGTCTGCCGCTTCGCCAACGGGCTGAAGGCGCTCGGCATCGACAAGAACAGCACGGTCGTCATCTACATGCCGATGTCGGTCGAAGGCGTGGTCGCGATGCAGGCGTGCGCGCGGCTCGGCGCGACCCACTCCGTGGTGTTCGGCGGTTTCTCGGCAAAGTCGCTGCAGGAACGCGCGATCGACGTCGGCGCGTCGGCGATCATCACCGCCGACGAGCAGGTGCGCGGCGGCAAGTCGTTGCCGCTGAAGGCGATCGTCGACGAGGCGATCGGCATGGGCGGCTGCGACGCGGTCAAGCACGTGATCGTCTACCAGCGCACCGGCAGCAACGTCGCGATGACGCCGGGCCGCGACAAGACGATGCAGGACGTGTCGGCCAACCAGCCCGACACTTGCGAGCCGGAATGGGTCGACGCCGAGCATCCGCTGTTCGTGCTCTACACCTCGGGCTCGACCGGCAAGCCGAAGGGCGTGCAGCACTCCACCGGCGGCTACCTGCTGTGGGCGGCGCTGACGATGAAGTGGACCTTCGACATCAAGCCGGACGACGTCTTCTGGTGCACCGCCGACATCGGCTGGGTCACCGGCCATACCTACATCGCCTATGGCCCGCTGCTGGTCGGCACCACCGAGATCGTGTTCGAAGGCGTACCGACCTACCCGGACGCCGGCCGCTTCTGGGACATGATCCGGCGCCACGGCGTGACGATCTTCTACACCGCGCCGACTGCGATCCGCTCGCTGATCAAGGCATCGGAAATGAATCCGAAAACCCATCCGTCGCAGTACGACCTGTCGTCGCTGCGGCTGCTCGGTTCGGTCGGCGAACCGATCAACCCGGAAGCCTGGATCTGGTACTACAAGAACGTTGGCAACGAGAAATGCCCGATCGCCGACACCTTCTGGCAGACCGAGACCGGCGGCCACATGATCACGCCGCTGCCGGGCGCCACGCCGATGGTGCCGGGCTCCTGCACGCTGCCGCTGCCGGGCATCACGGCCGCGATCGTCGACGAGACCGGCAACGACCTGCCGAACGGGCAGGGCGGCATCCTGGTCGTCAAGCGTCCGTGGCCGTCGATGATCCGTACCATCTGGGGTGACCCGGAGCGCTTCAAGAAGAGCTATTTCCCGGAAGAACTGGGCGGGCGCACCTACCTCGCCGGCGACGGCGCGGTGCGCAACAAGGACACCGGCTACTTCACCATCACAGGCCGCATCGATGACGTGCTGAACGTCTCGGGCCACCGGATGGGCACGATGGAAATCGAGTCGGCGCTGGTCGCCAACCCGCTGGTTGCGGAAGCCGCGGTGGTCGGCAAGCCGGATGCGACCACCGGCGAATCGATCTGCGCGTTCGTGGTCCTGAAGGGCAAGCGGCCGGAAGGCGAGGATGCGAAGAAGACCGCCAAGGAGTTGCGCGACTGGGTCGGCAAGGAAATCGGCCCGATCGCCAAGCCGAAGGAAATCCGTTTCGGCGACAACCTGCCGAAGACCCGCTCCGGCAAGATCATGCGCCGCCTCTTGCGCGTGATCGCCAAGGGCGAGGACATCACGCAGGACGTCTCGACGCTGGAAAACCCGGCGATTCTCGAGCAGTTGAAGCAGGCGCAGTGACGCATGCTTGAGCGGTCCACCATCGAAAGCTGGCGGACCGCTCGGCGCTTTTGCTATACTTGCCGGCTTTCGCGCCGCCACGCCGCGGCACGGAGACGGGAGAGATGGATGAGTGGTTTAAGTCGCACGCCTGGAAAGCGTGTATAGGTTCATAGCCTATCGGGGGTTCGAATCCCCCTCTCTCCGCCAGGAACATCAAAAGCCCCGTCAGGGGCTTTTTTCATTGGGCGGCGAGAAGCGCGCCTGCGCGCGCGGGGGATTCGAAGGACCGGGCTTGCAAGCCCGGTCGCGGCCTGCGGAACGTAGGCGAATCCCCCTCTCTCCGCCAGGACACCAACCCGTTGTTTCACAACGGGTTTTTTTATGCCCGCACGAACTGGGTGGCGCATCTCTCGCTGCCGGGGAATGTCGGGGAATATTTGCGGATGCGCGGCGATGTCCGCCGTGGCTGTGCCGCGCGTCTCGTAGGTATCTTAGGTATCGTAGGTATCGTAGGCTGCATGGTGCAGGTGACGGCAGATTCTCGCCTGTCCGGATGAAATCTGCGCGTTGCAGAAGGCAGCGCGTTGTCTGGCGGCGCCGCCCTGGTGATCCTGCGATACATGGGATGCGCCCGATGGTGCCTACTTCAGGCACTCGTCGCAAAACGTCGCTGACGTTGTGCGGGCGGGGGAGGTGTTCGAGTTCTGGCAACGACACCAGACGGCATTGGACGATTGGTGTCGATCAGGGTTCGCAAGGAGCAGAGCGACTCGACAGCCGCGGGTGCCGTGCGCATGTGCCACATTCCGCCCGCTCTGTTTCTGATCAGTTACGTGTCATCGGTCTACCCGGGCTGCCCCGGCTGTCCCCGATTCCGTAGACAGGGACTCCAGGTGCGCGCGCCTGCCGGCGTACCGGCCACCGTGGCATCCAGCCGCCCGCAGCACCGCAGGCCGAGCAGACGGGATGCGCAGTCGAGCGCGCGCCGCTCGCCTCGATTGCAGAGGCTCGCGGCGCATCGCTCCAGACCAGCGCGCCGCTTCAGTTCGCCTTGGCACCGGATTTCTTGACCAGAGCCGCCCAGCGCGGAATTTCCTTGCCCATGAAGGCGGCGAGTTCCTCCGGCGTGCTGCCGACGACTTCCATGCCGAGCTGCTGCGTCATCTTCTTTTGGACGTCGGGTTGTCTCAGCACTTGCACGACGGCGGCGTTCAGCCGCTGCACGATTTCCTTGGGCGTTCCGTGTGGGGCGTATAACGCCTGCCACGAGACCATCTCGAAGCCGGGCACGCCGGCTTCGGCCATCGTAGGCACGTCCGGTGCGAGCGTCGAGCGTTTTGGCGACGTCACCGCCAGCGCACGCAGTTTTCCCGACTTCACCAGCGCTTCGCCTGCCGTCAGCTGGTCGAACAGGAACGGTTCATAACCGGCCGCGACATCCTGCAGTGCCTGAGGGCTGCCCTTGTAGGGAACGTGAGTCATGTGGACGTGGATCAGGTCGCCCAGGAGTTCGCCGGCGAGGTGGGTCGATGTGCCGGCGCCGGACGATGCGAAACTCATCTTGTCCGGCTGCGCCTTGGCCATCGCGATCAGGTCGCTGACCGACTTGACGGGGAGGGCGGCATTGACGAACAGCACGTTCGGCACGTAGGCGATAAGCGAGACTGGCTCGAAGTCCTTGACCGGGTCGTAGCTCAGGTTCTTGTACAGGCTCGGGTTGATCGAATGGGTGCTGATCGTACCGCCGAGCAGCGTGTAGCCGTCCGGCTTCGCTTTCGCGACATAGCTTGCCCCGACGGCGCCGGCGGCGCCCGGCTTGTTCTCGACGATGATCGGCTGGCCCAGAACCTTGGCCAACTCATTGCCGACCGTGCGCGCGACGACGTCGGTCGAGCCGCCGGGCGCGAACGGCACCACCCAGGTGATCGGCTTGGTCGGCCATTTCTCTTCCGCCTGGGCAGGCGTCGTGCAAGCCAGCCCGGTCATGCCGAGCCCGGCCGCGGCCAGGAACAAACGTCGGGAAAAACGATTCATGAAGTCTCCTTTGGATAGTGGCGAGTCTTGCTGCTCTCTGGCGTGGCGATGGTGCCGTTCTCCACGCAAAACCTGGCAGGGGCGCTTTTGTCAGCGGTTCGTTTTTCTGCGCCATGCGGCGAAGTCGTCGAGGACGCGTTCGTCGGTAGGCGGATACAGGCCGAGGATCGATCGCCCGCCAAGCACCTCTTCCGTGACGAAATCCTCGAATGCCGTCATCTCGAACGCTTCGCCGGCGATCTCGTCCGCCAGCGCCGCGGGAATCACGATCACCCCCTCCGCATCGCCGACCACGACGTCCCCCGGGAACACCGGGACGTCGCCGCAGCCGATCGGCACATCGATGTCGATCGCCTGGTGCAGCGTGAGGTTGGTCGGCGCGGAAGGGCGGCTGTGGTAGGCGGGAATCGACAGGCGGGCAATGTCCGGCGAGTCACGAAAACCGCCGTCGGTGACGACACCTGCCACGCCGCGCACCATCAGCCGCGACACCAGGATCGACCCGGCCGATGCGGCGCGCGCATCCTTGCGGCTGTCGATGACGAGCACCGCGCCCGGCGGACATTCTTCGACGGCCTTGCGCTGCGGATGCTCGCGGTCCTTGAACACGCCGATCGGATTCAGGTCTTCGCGCGCCGGGATGTAGCGCAGCGTGAACGCCTCGCCGACCATGCTGCCGAGCGATGGATTGAGTGGCCGCACATCCTGGATGAACTGGTTGCGCAAGCCGCGCTTGAACAGGGCGGTGCAGAGGGTCGCGGTACTGACGGTCTTGAGCTTGTCGCGGGTTTCGGGTTTCAGTGACGTCATGATGGTTGCCGTGCAATGGAAAATCAGTAGATGTCCGGCTCGCCGACCGGCGCGCCGAAATCGGTCTCGAGGAAATCGAAGTCGCAGCCGTCGTTGGCTTGCCGGATATGACGGGAGAACATCCAGCCGTACCCGCGCTCGAAGCGCTTCGGCGGCGGCGTCCATGCGGCGCGGCGGCGCGCCAGCTCTTCCTCTGAGACGTCGACGTCGATGCGGCGGGCGTCGATGTCGACCGTGATGATGTCGCCAGTGCGCACCAGCGCGAGCGGTCCGCCGACGTAGGCTTCCGGCGCCACATGCAGGATGCAGGCGCCGTAGCTGGTGCCGCTCATCCGCGCGTCCGACAGCCGCAGCATGTCGCGCACGCCTTGCTTGACCAGCTTCGTCGGGATCGGCAGCATGCCCCACTCGGGCATGCCGGGACCGCCTTGCGGGCCGGCGTTGCGCAGGATCAGGATATGGTCGGACGTGACATCGAGGTTCTCGTCCTCGACTGCCGCCTTCATCGACGGGTAGTCGTCGAACACCAGCGCGGGGCCGGAATGCCGGAAGAAGCGCCGGTCGCAGGCGCTCGGTTTCATCACGCAACCGTCAGGCGCGATGTTGCCCTTCAGGACCGCGAGCGCGCCCTCGTGGTACAGCGCATTGTCGACGGTGCGGATGACGTCGTCGTTGTACACCTCGGCGCGCGCGATGTTCTCGCCGAGCGTCTTGCCGTTGACGGTCGGCGCATCGAGATGGAGCCGGTCGCGGATACGGCTCATCAGCCCCGGCATCCCTCCCGCGTAGTAAAAATCCTCCATCAGGTAGGTGTCGCCGTTGGGCCGTATGTTGGCGATCACCGGCACCTTGCGGCTGAAGGCGTCGAAGTCATCCAGCGTGACGTCGCAGCCGGCGCGGCGCGCCATCGAGATCACGTGGATGATCGCGTTGGTCGAGCAGCCCATCGCCATCGCGATGACGATGGCGTTCTCGAACGCGGCGCGGTTGAGGATGCGCGCCGGCACCAGATCTTCCCAGACCATCTCGACGATGCGGCGGCCGGTTTCCGATGCCATCCGAATGTGGTTGGCATCCACTGCGGGGATCGAGGAGGCGCCCGGCAGCGTCATGCCCATCGCCTCGGCGATGCCCATCATCGTCGCGGCGGTTCCCATCGTCATGCAGGTACCCGCGCTGCGGGCGATGCCGCCTTCGATACCGAGCCACTCGTCCTTGTCGACCTTGCCGGCGCGCCGCTCGTCCCACAGCTTCCAGGCGTCCGATCCCGATCCAAGGATCTTGCCGTGATAGTTGCCCCGCAACATGGGGCCGGCCGGCAGATAGATGGCCGGCACGCCGGCACTGGTCGCACCCATCAGGAGGCCGGGCGTGGTCTTGTCGCAGCCGCCCATCAGCACGACGCCGTCGACTGGATGCGACCGGATCAGCTCCTCGGTTTCCATCGCCAGGAAATTCCGATAGAGCATCGTGGTCGGTTTGACCGCGCTCTCCGACAGCGAGATCGCCGGCAGTTCGAGCGGAAAGCCTCCTGCCTGCAACACGCCGCGCTTGACGTCCTCGACCCGCTGCTTGAAGTGGGTGTGGCACTGGTTGATGTCGGACCAGGTGTTGATCAGCGCGATCACAGGCTTGCCTATCCATTCGGACGGGGCATAGCCCATCTGCATCACGCGCGAGCGGTGGCCGAAGGAGCGCAGGTCGTCGGGGGCGAACCAGCGTGCGCTGCGCAGCGTGGATGGGTCTTTCTTCGAAAATGGCATGGATGGGGAAGATTCGGGTCGCTGAAACACCAATATATCAGCTCTGGAAGCAAAAATACTAATATATTAGTAAGCCTGTTTTCATCGGAATTGGGGATGTACCGCAATTGGGGCTTCACCGGGATTCGGGCATTACCGGGATTCGGAATTACCGAGCCGACGCGCGATCAACTACGGCGTCCTGATGGCAAGTAGGCGCATGAGCGGAATGCGGCGAGGCGCTCCACGCACGATGCCGCCCATGCGTGCTGCGCGACCGTCGATCGTATGACTGCCCCAGAGTGATACGCATCCAGCTCGTTCGGGCAGTCGCCTGAGCTCTCGCGAATACCCGTTGCCTGCATCCTTTCGAATTACAATCCGCCCCTGACGACCACTTGCACCGCCAACTCGCCCGCCATGAACGCTCCGTTCGATTCCGCTGCCCGCTTTCGACTCGAGCGCTCGCGTCTGGCTGCCGCGCAGATCTATGACCACCTGCGCGACATGATCATCTCCCTTGCCGTCAAGCCGGGCACCGTGTTGTCCCGGCCGGAACTCGCCGCATACTTCGACGTGAGCATCACGCCGATTCGGGATGCCTTGCAGCGGCTCGAGGATGAACATCTCGTCGAGATCTTTCCGCATCACGTCACCCGGGTGCGTGCGATCGATCTGCAGTCGGCGCGGCAGGCGCAGTTCCTTCGGCAATCGATCGAACTCGAAGTGGTGTTCACGCTGGCCGGGAAGAAGCAGCCGGCGCTGATCGGTTCGCTGCGCAGCCTGATCACGCAACAGGAAGCAGCTCTCGATGCATCGGAGTTCGAGCGGTTCGTCGACATCGACCACGCATTCCATCGCAAGCTGTACGCCGCCGCCGGCGTCGAGGAACTGTTCGATTTGGTCCATCACCGGAGCGGCAATCTTGATCGCCTGCGGGGTCTCCACGTTCCCATTCCCGGGAAGGGGAAGTCGATCATCCGCGATCACAGCGCGATTGTTGATGCGATCGCGGCGGGCCGGCCCGCAGCCGCGCAGCATCAGTTGCGCTCACATCTGTCGGATACGCTGGCGCATCTCGACAGCATTCGCGAGCGCTATCCTGATTTCCTGTCGGACGGCTGACCGGGGAGGGCGCGTGCGTTCCTGATCAGGGGACGCGGTAATGCCGCAGGTCTGACGCGGCCGCGCGCTCTCCATTCTCGATGCGGCAAAACCCGTGGTCCACACGGCGCCGTCTTCACCGGTCCTGAAATTCAGCGGTCAGGCCGCATTTTCGTACAGCTTCAGCGCCATCAGCCCATGCGCTGCGCCGCCTCCGGCACGAAGTGCTGCGGTGATGTAGACGGTCTCGGCCAGTTCGGCTTCCGTTACACCGAGCTTCTTCGCCTTGCCGACGTGGGTCTCCAGGCAGTAGACGCACTGCGTGGT
>JBQCGO010000159.1:0-3836 GCA_051955575.1 Burkholderiaceae bacterium | reverse complement strand
GCGGCGATCGACGCCGACTTCGGCCACCGCGCGACGCAGGAGACGCGGATGGCGGAGACCGGCTTCGTCGCCACCGCGACCCGCCATGCCCAGGCGCACCTGAAGGCATGGATGAAGACGCGCCGGATACCGACCGCGCTGCACTACCTGCCGGCGGTCAACCGGCTGATGCGCCAGCCGCTCGGCGTGGTCGGCATCGTCGCGCCGTGGAACTACCCGTACCAGCTCGCGGTCGGCCCGGCGGTCGGCGCGCTGGCGGCCGGCAACCGGGTCATGATCAAGCCGTCGGAACTGACGCCGCGCACTTCGGCGCTGCTGGCGGCCCTCGTCGCCCGGCATTTCGACGCGGCCGAGATGACGGTCGTCACCGGCGAGGCCGACGTCGCGCAAGCCTTCGTCGCGCTGCCGTTCGACCACCTGCTGTTCACCGGCTCGACCGCAGTCGGCCGGCTGGTCGCGCAGGCCGCCGCGCGGAACCTGACGCCGGTCACGCTGGAACTCGGCGGCAAGTCGCCGGCGATCGTCGACGAATCCTGCGACCTCGACGCGGTCGCGCCGCGGCTCGCGTTCGGCAAGCTGCTGAACGCCGGCCAGACCTGCATCGCGCCCGACTACGTGCTGGTGCACCGCAGGCATGCCGACAACCTGCCGCGCGCGCTGAACAGGGCGGTCGCCCAGCTGTACCCGACGCTGGCCGCCAATCCCGACTACACCAGCATCGTCAGCGAGCGCCATGTCGCGCGGTTGCAGGCGCTGCTCGACGATGCGCGCGAACGCGGCGCACGGGTGGTGACGATCAATCCCGCCGGCGAGCGCTTCGACCCCGCGTCGCGCCGGATGCCGCCGTCGCTGGTGCTCGACGCGACGCCGGCGATGCGGGTGATGCAGGAGGAAATCTTCGGCCCGATCCTGCCGGTGGTGACGGTCGATTCGCTCGACGACGCGATCGCGCACGTCAACGCCAACGAGCGGCCGCTCGCGCTGTACTGGTTCGGCCGCGACGACGCGCACCGCGACCGCGTGCTGCGCGAGACGATTTCCGGCGGAGTGACGATCAACGATTGCCTGTGGCACATCGGCCAGGAAGCGCAGCCGTTCGGCGGCGTCGGCGCCAGCGGCAACGGCGCCTACCACGGCGAATGGGGCTTCCGCGCGTTCAGCAAGGAAAAGCCGGTGTTCATCCAGCCGCGCTGGTCCGGCCTGTCGATGATCATGCCGCCGTACGGCAGGCGGTTCGAGGCGGTAATGGCGATGCTCAAGCGCATTGGTTGATCACCGTGACCGGCAACCTCAATGCCGTGGCGGGTTGCAGCCGATGCACTCCGGTTTCGCACTTTCCATGGAGCGATGGCTTCTTCTTGTTGTTTTTGAAGCCGAGGCCATGTCCCGCAAGCAGTCAAGGAATCAGCGGTCGTGTGAGTCACTGCGAAAGCGTTGCGATGAACCCAAACGGACCTATGGCTTCCAGTCCGTGATCAAGTTGGGCGTAATGCCGAACACGAGAACCGGGCAGCCGCCATGCCTGCCGGCGTTAAGCCGGTACAGCAATTTGCCCATCCACGTCGTGCTTGCGCCGTATTTGGCTTTGCAAGGCTTGGGCTGGCCCTTCTTCGGGCCGGTCTTATACAAGACCGGCTGGCCATTCTTGTCGAGCAGCGGAACGGCATCGAATATCGGATTGAGGCTGGCGCTACGCGTCACCATCACACCGGCGCTGATCAAGCCGCATTCGTGAAACGCGCGTAGTGCATACAAGTCACGATCAAAAGTTTGATCCTTGGAATTCCACTCGAGATCGAATGCCACGCGTCCTTTCACGTAATCGATTTTGTGCCCATCGATATAGTTCGGGATGACGCGAGGCGTGCCTTCCGAACGCTTGGTCTTTCTTACTTTGCCATCCTCAAGAAATTCTTCATCGTATTCCTGCATGCGTACAAGCAAATCGCCTTGAATGCGGGTTTCAACCCATCCGTCCGGACGCAGCGTTCGAGAGAATTTCTTCGGCATGTCCGATTCGTTCCCGCCCGGGAAGCCGATGTCGCGTTGCGTGATTCGGAACGCAAGCAACGCCTTCTCTATTTCTTTCAACTCATCAGGAAATGAGTTGGCCAGAATCGCAGCGGCGTGGCGATAGCTGTAGACGTCATAGAGTTGCAGGACATCAGCGCTGATGTAGCGCTCGACATCGGCAGGATCGTCGGCATTCGGGCCGGGACGTAGCGTTATATCGCTGGCCGGCTCCGTTTCTACGATCTCTGTTTCCGGATCGTCTGCTTCTTCATGCGTCATGCGCTTATGCCCATCGAATGGAATGGGCAAATGATACGCGAGGGGTAGGTTACGCAGGGATTGTTGAGGCTTCAGGCATCGACGAATAAAGGAGCCGAGTCAGTGAATTCCGATCTAGAGTGATTGGAGTAAGTATCCCAAGTCGGATAGTAAGACTCGTCCGCCTGATTTCCCCATACACTCCAGTTCCGCCGTTCGCCGCGGGCGAACAACTCCAGAAACGGCCCTGGGCTGCAAGCTTCGATCAAGCCATACTGCTCGTCCGGTTTGCGTGAGTGTTCGCGTTTGCGGGTCGCCAGGAAATTGACTTGACTGCGTCCGGCCGCGAGAGTCCGCGCATTTTTTCCGCGTACGCCGAACAGGATCAGTTCGGTCACGTTGCGAAAGTAAAAGCCGACGCCGCGTCCATCCGGACCGCCGTCCTTGCGGATTTTGTGCCAGACCAGATTGCTTTTGTATTCGAATCCCCATGCCTGCATGACCGCGAGTCCTTCAGGCAGCAACGCATTCGGCACCCAAAGATAGAGATGGCTGGTATCTGCGGCAGCGCTTGCAACAGGCAATGCCTTGATGTCGTCCAGGGTCATCGTGCCGTAGCGTTGCAGACGCTTGTGCTCGGGTGCGACCTTGCCGGTCCGATTCTGGAATTGCCAGGGAGGATCGGCAAGAATGGCGCCGAACCGGCGACCGTCGATGAAACGCGTGAAATTGGTCACGGCGTCATCCGTCCTATTGGTCTGCTGTGCGTTTGTCATGTGCGGCTTTTGAAATCGATGAACTCGGAAAGATTCTTCCCGTTCGGGGCGGCTGCGATCAACGGATGCTGGAAGGCCGATAGGGTACTGTCATTATTTATGAACGCTGGATCTTTGTACAGTAAATTTCGGTTTTTCCTGACATGCCACGTCATCCGCTCACAACAATCATCGAATATTGGCAACGGCGCTGTCTGTGCGGAACGCAAATGATGAATTTTCATTCTGAGCAAGCCTGGCAGGAGCAGTTCCTTCACATTGAAGCAACTGGTTCGATCCAAGATTGATGCTGCATCATCGCGTTACCGGCTTGTACCGAACTCGCTTCGGCTTCGCGCCTTCCTCGCCGAGACGCTTCTTCTTGTCGGCTTCGTATTCCTGGTAGTTGCCGTCGAAGAACACAACCTGCGAATCGCCCTCGAACGCGAGGATGTGGGTCGCGATCCGGTCCAGGAACCAGCGGTCGTGCGAGATCACCAGCACGCTGCCGGCGAATTCCAGCAGCGCGTCTTCCAGCGCGCGCAGCGTCTCGACGTCGAGGTCGTTCGACGGTTCGTCCAGCAGCAGCACGTTGCCGCCCAGCAGCAGCGTCTTCGCCAGGTGCAGCCGGCCGCGCTCGCCGCCGGACAGGTTGCCGACAATCTTCTGCTGGTCGGACCCCTTGAAGTTGAAGCGGCCGAGGTAGGCGCGCGACGGCATCTCGAAGCGGCCCACGGTCAGGATGTCGGCGCCGCCGGAGACGTCTTCCCACACCGTCTTGTCGTTGCCGAGGTTGTCGCGCGACTGGTC
>JBQCGO010000158.1:0-3556 GCA_051955575.1 Burkholderiaceae bacterium | reverse complement strand
CCGCCGCGTTCGCCGACGCTGCAGCGATGCTCGATCAGGCCGGGCAGGAACGCCATCAGGCGGTCGGTGAAGCCGGGAATCGTGTTCGACGGGCAATCCTCCAGATCGCCGATGTCGACCCATGCCTCGAGCACGGAACGGTAGGTCCAGATGTTCGGGCCGCGCAGAAACATCACATTGAGAATCTCAATGGTTTTGTGGTTCATGTTGGAGTGGGTGACGGAGGGCAATGCCGCGATGGCGGTCGATGGTGATCGGTGGCGATAAGAAACAGTGAGACGTGAAACAGCGGGAAACGGCGGCGGCAAAGGCATCGGGGGAAGCGGCGCCGATAAAAAGAATCGGGGACAAATGTTCCCGTAACGGCTTCGGCCCCATTCCGGTGCACAGCCGGCGCAAAAAATCTTCGGGGCGCGCGAATTGTCCAAAAGCGGCCCGACAAGCGCGATGCCGATGGCTATACTTGGAGCCCATTCCCGGAGCGCATTTCCCGGGCGCCTCGTTCACCGACTTCTCTTCCGAAAACCGGCGCGGCCCGGCCGCGTCCCTCTCGTTCGCCATGACCACCGACCCACTCGCGCCGCCGTCCGCCGGCCTCGCCAATGCAGCAGCCCTGCCGCTGCATTGGCGGGATCGGCTGCAGGCGCGCCTCGACCCTGCGGAAACCGTGCTTGCCTGTCTGGAAACAGACCTCGACGGCGCGCTTCGGTTCGCGCCCGGCTTGTTGGCCGTCACCGACCGCAGACTGCTGGCGCTGGATGCCGACGGTGCATTCGGTGAGTGGACGTGGCGGCCGGATCTTGCGCTGACGCATCACGACCATGCCGGCGTCGGCACGCTTGAACTGCATGACGCCCATGCCCGGCTGGCGTCCTGGCGCTACACGCTCGGCCGCAATTCCGAGGCGCTGCGGCTGCTGGACCGGTTCGCCGCGCAGCGCGACGCGGCCCTGTCGGGCGCGGCCGCCGACGTGGCGCCGGACGGTCTCTGCCCGACCTGCGGCGCGGCGATTCCGCCCGGCCAGGACGATTGCCCGGCCTGCACCGGCGACGGCTTCGCCGCCGAACCGGCGACCCCGCCGTCGACCTGGACGCTGTTCCGGCTGTGGCGCTTCGCGCGTCCGTACCAGGGCCGGCTGCTGGCCGGCTTCCTGCTGACGCTGGCTGCCACCGCCGCGACGCTGGTGCCGCCCTACCTGACGATGCCGCTGATGGACAACGTGCTGATCCCGTACCAGAACGGCAAGCCGATCGATCCGCACCTGGTCGCGCTGTACCTCGGCGGCCTGTTCGCGTCGGCCCTGCTGGCCTGGGGGCTCGGCTGGGCGCGCACTTACATCCTGGCGCTGGTGTCCGAGCGCATCGGCGCCGACCTGCGCACCACCACCTACGAGCACCTGCTGAAACTGTCGCTCGAATATTTCGGCGGCAAGCGCACCGGCGACCTGATGACCCGGATCGGCTCCGAGTCCGACCGCATCTGCGTGTTCCTGTCGCTGCACCTGCTCGACTTCGCCACCGACGTGCTGATGATCGGCATGACCGCGGTGATCCTGGTGTCCATCAACCCATGGCTGGCGCTGGTGACGCTGTTGCCGCTGCCGTTCATCGCCTGGATGATCCATGCGGTGCGCGACCGGCTGCGCTTCGGCTTCGAGAAGATCGACCGCATCTGGTCGGAGGTGACCAACGTGCTGGCCGACACCATTCCCGGCATCCGCGTGGTCAAGGCGTTCGCGCAGGAGCAGCGCGAGGCGACCCGCTTTCGCGACGCCAACCGGCACAACCTCGCGGTGAACGACCGGGTGAACAGGATCTGGTCGCTGTTCTCGCCCACCGTCGGTTTCCTGACCGAGATCGGCCTCTTGGTGGTGTGGGCGGTCGGCGTCTGGCAAGTGTCGCGCGGCGTGATCACGGTCGGCGTGCTGACCGCGTTCCTGGCCTACATCAGCCGCTTCTACACCCGGCTCGATTCGATGAGCCGGATCGTCTCGGTCACGCAGAAGGCCGCCGCCGGCGCCAAGCGCATCTTCGACATCCTCGACCACGTGTCGTCGGTGCCGGAAGCCGCGCAGCCGGCGCACCTGGCGCATGTCGAAGGCCGCATCGCGCTGCGCAACGTCGGCTTCCGCTACGGCAACCGGGCGGTGATCCGCGGCCTGTCGCTCGACATCCGGCCCGGCGAGATGATCGGCCTGGTCGGCCACAGCGGCTCGGGCAAGAGCACGCTGGTGAACCTGATCTGCCGCTTCTACGACGTCTCCGAGGGCGCGATCACGGTCGACGGCGTCGACATCCGCGCGCTGCCGATCCCCGAGTACCGGCGCAACATCGGGCTGGTGCTGCAGGAACCGTTCCTGTTCTTCGGCACCATCGCCGACAACATCGCCTACGGCAAGCCGGGCGCGACCCGCGCCGAGATCGTCGCCGCCGCGCGCGCCGCGCACGCGCACGAATTCATCCTGCGGCTGCCGCACGGCTACGACTCGCTGGTCGGCGAGCGCGGCCAGACGCTGTCCGGCGGCGAGCGCCAGCGCATCTCGATCGCGCGCGCGCTGCTGATCGACCCGCGCATCCTGATCCTCGACGAAGCCACTTCGTCGGTCGACACCGCGACCGAGAAGGAAATCCAGAAGGCGCTCGACAACCTGGTGCGCGGCCGCACCACGATCGCGATCGCGCACCGGCTCTCGACGCTGCGCAAGGCCGACCGGCTGGTGGTGATGGACCGCGGCCGCATCGTCGAGGTCGGCAGCCACGACGAGCTGATGGCGCGCGAGGGCGCGTACTGGAAGCTGTACCAGGCGCAGGCGCGCCAGCCGGACGCCGAGCCGGTGCTGGTCGATACCCCTACCCCACAAGAGGACGCGGCATGACCGATTTCCGCCTGTCCCGCGACGCGTTCGGCAAGCTGGTGTTTTCCTCCGCCGGCGAGACCCACGCCGGCGTGACGCCGGTGCGGGCGTTCCCGATCGCCGCGCCCGAGGACGGCATCGCCATCGTCAACGCCGACGGCCGCGAGCTGGTCTGGATCGACCGGCTCGACGAGTTGCCCGAGGCGACCCGCGCGCTGATCCGGGACGAGCTCGCGCAGCGCGAATTCCTGCCCGAGATCCGCCGCATCCGCGGCGTCTCGACCTTCGCGGTGCCGAGCACCTGGGAGGTGGAGACCGACCGCGGCGACACCGCGCTGGTGCTCAAGGGCGAGGAAGACATCCGCCGCATCGGCGGCGGCGCGCTGATCGTCACCGACCTGCATGGCGTGCAGTACCTGCTGCGCGACCCGGCCGCACTCGACCGCGCCAGCCGCAAGCTGCTCGACCGCTTCCTGTAGCGCGGCAGGGCGCACTGGACCACTAGACGGCACGCGCGCCGGCCCGCCGGCAATCCGGCCACGGCAAAAGCGGCCGCCGCCTGACGTACCCTTGACCCACCCGTGACGCACCCTTGACGCAACGCAGGCCGGCGCATTCTTTTCCCGTCGCCGGCGCACCGCGGGGCAATACTGCAATAGCGACATTGGCTTGAGAGGTCGTCATGCCCGGATTCGTCATCCG
>JBQCGO010000157.1:0-7399 GCA_051955575.1 Burkholderiaceae bacterium | reverse complement strand
GCCAGTCATCGCCGGGCGCACGGTTGCCCGCGAGCAGATTCGCCTGGATCGCTGCGCCCAGCGCCACGACCTTGTCCGGGTCGATGTTGGCCAGCGGCGTGGTTTTGAAGAATTCGCCGACCGCCTTTCTCACATGCGGCATGCGCGTCGCGCCGCCGACCAGCACCACGCCGTCGACGTCGTCGACCGTCAGCGACGCGTCGCGCAGCGCCTTCTTCACCGGGCGCAGCGTCTTGTCGACCAGGTGCCTGGTGATCTCGACGAAGGTCGCGGCCGACAGCGTCAGGTGGACTTCCTCGCCCGATTGCAGGATCGCGTCGATGGTGGTGTCCGCCTTGGACGACAGCAATTCCTTCGCCTCGCGCGCCTTGACCATCAGCGTGCTGATGTCGCGGTCCGACAGCGGCGCGAGGCCGGCCTGTTCGATGATCCAGCACAGGATCCGGTGGTCGAAATCGTCGCCGCCGAGCGCCGAGTCGCCGCCGGTGGCCAGCACTTCGAACACGCCCTTGGTGAGCTTCAGAATCGAAATGTCGAAGGTGCCGCCGCCGAGGTCGTAGACCGCGTAGATGCCCTCCGAGCCGTGGTCGAGACCGTAGGCGATCGCCGCGGCGGTCGGCTCGTTCAGCAGGCGCAGCACGTTCAGCCCGGCCAGCTTCGCCGCGTCCTTGGTCGCCTGCCGCTGCGCGTCGTCGAAATAGGCGGGCACCGTGATCACCGCGCCGACCAGTTCGTCGCCGAGCGCGTCTTCCGCGCGCTGGCGCAGCGTCGCCAGGATTTCCGCCGACACCTCGACCGGGCTCTTCACGCCGGCCGCGGTCTTCAGCTGGACCATGCCGGGCGCGTCGATGAAGTCATACGGCAGGTTTTCCGCGTAGGCGATGTCCTTCAGCCCGCGGCCCATGAAGCGCTTGACCGAGACGACGGTGTTCTTCGGGTCGGTGGTCTGCGCGGCCTGCGCCGCGGTGCCGATGCGCGCATGGCCGTTCGGCAGGTAGCGCACCACCGACGGCAGCAGCGCCCTGCCCTCCTCGTCGTTCAGGACTTCGGACACGCCGCTGCGCACCGTTGCCACCAGCGAATTGGTGGTGCCGAGGTCGATGCCGACCGCGAGCCGGTGCTGGTGCGGCGCGGTCGACATGCCGGGCTCGGAAATCTGGAGAAGTGCCATGGTGTTCTTTTGGTTGGGGCCGGCTCGGGAATGCGGGTCAGGCGTCGATCACGTCGAATGCGCGGCCGATCTCTTCCAGGAATTTTTCGAGGAACATCAGCTGCCGCACGCCCTGCGCGGCGCCCTCGTAATCCTGCGCATCGAGCAGCGCCTCGACCCGTCCGAGCTTGTCGCGGCGCTCGGCGGCCACGTCCGCCTGTAACCGTTCCAGCGCATCCGTGTCGCGCGCGCCTTTCGCGTCGTCGAGCGCCTCGCGCCATTCCATCTGCTGCATCAGGAAGGCCGGCGGCATTGCCGTGTTGGATTCGGTCTGCAGGTCGACGCCGTGCAGCTCGCACAGATAAGCGGCGCGGCGGAACGGGTTCTTCAGCGTCTGGTACGCCTCGTTGGCGCGCGTCGCCCATTGCATCGCGACCCGCTTCTCCGCGCCGGACGCATTGGCGAAGCGATCCGGGTGCGCGCGGCCCTGCACCTCGTGGTAGGCGCGCTCGAGCGCTGCCGCGTCGATCGCGAAGCGCTCGGGAAGGTGGAACAGTTCGAAATGGTTCTGCATGGGCAGGTCCTGCGGGCTGGGCCGGAAGTTGAACCGAATACGGCGGCCCCGATAAAACAAAAGCCTGTCCGGCTGCAACAGGCTTGGTAACGAGCGGCCGCCGGCCGAAACCGGATCGCCGGTCAGATGCGGAAGCTTTCTCCGCAGCCGCACTCGTCCTTGACGTTCGGGTTGTGGAACTTGAAGCCTTCGTTCAAGCCTTCGCGGGCGAAGTCGAGCTCGGTGCCGTCGATGTACGGCAGGCTCTTCGGATCGACGAACACCTTCACGCCGTGCGATTCGAACACCTGGTCTTCCGCCGCGCTTTCGTCCACGTATTCCAGCTTGTATGCCAGGCCGGAGCAGCCGGTGGTGCGCACCCCGAAGCGCAGCCCGATGCCCTTGCCGCGGCGCTCGAGGTAGCGGTTCACGTGCCGCGCCGCCTTTTCCGTCAGTGTGATTGCCATCGTGTCTTCCCGTTCAAACCGTTGCCGCCGCGCCCGATTTTCGATCGAGCGGCGTCCTTCAGGCGGCGTCCTTGGTTTCCGCACCATGCCGGGTGCGGTAGTCGCTGACCGCGGCCTTGATCGCGTCCTCGGCGAGGATCGAGCAGTGGATCTTCACCGGCGGCAGCGCGAGTTCTTCCGCGATCTGCGTGTTCTTGATCGACATCGCCTCGTCCAGCGTCTTGCCCTTGACCCACTCGGTCACCAGCGAGGACGACGCGATCGCCGAGCCGCAACCGTAAGTCTTGAATTTCGCGTCCTCGATCACGCCGTCCGCGCCGACCTTGATCTGCAGCTTCATCACGTCGCCGCAAGCCGGCGCGCCGACCATGCCCGTGCCGACCGTCTCGTCGCCCTTCTCGAACGCGCCGACGTTGCGCGGATTTTCATAGTGGTCGAGAACCTTGTCCGAATAAGCCATGATGCTGCTCCTGAAGTTGTGCGTTGATCCCTGTCGCGACTCGCGCTTGCTGCCGGATGCTCAGTGCGCGGCCCACTGGATCGAGCTGATGTCGATCCCGTCCTTGTACATGTCCCACAGCGGCGAGAGTTCCCGCAGCTTGCTGACCTTTTCCTTGATCAGCCGGATCGTGAAGTCGATGTCTTCCTCGGTGGTGAAGCGGCCGATCGTGAAACGGATCGAGCTGTGCGCCAGTTCGTCGCTGCGGCCGAGCGCGCGCAGCACGTACGACGGCTCCAGGCTGGCCGAGGTGCAGGCCGAGCCGGACGACACCGCGATGTCCTTGATCGCCATGATCAGCGACTCGCCCTCGACGTAGTTGAAGCTCACGTTCAGGTTGTGCGGCACGCGGTGTTCCATGTCGCCGTTGACGTAGACTTCCTCGATCTCGCCCAGGCCCTTCGCCAGCCTGTCGCGCAGCGCGCGGATGCGCGCGAGCTCGCTGTCCATCTCTTCGCGCGCGATGCGGAACGCCTCGCCCATGCCGACGATCTGGTGCGTCGGCAGCGTGCCGGAACGCAGGCCGCGCTCGTGGCCGCCGCCGTGCATCTGCGCCTCGATCCGCACCCGCGGCTTGCGCCGCACGTACAGTGCGCCGATGCCCTTCGGGCCGTAGGTCTTGTGCGCCGAGAACGACATCAGGTCGACCTTGGTCTTCTGCACGTCGATGTGCACCTTGCCGGTTGCCTGCGCGGCGTCGCTGTGGAAGATGATGCCCTTGCTGCGGCAGAGTTCACCGATCTCGTCGATCGGCTGGATCACGCCGATCTCGTTGTTGACCAGCATCACCGAAACGAGGATGGTGTCCGGGCGGATCGCCTCGGCCAGCTGCTCGACCGTGATCAGGCCGTTGTCCTGCGGTTGCAGGTAGGTCGCCTCGAAGCCTTCGCGCTCCAGCTCGCGCACCGTGTCCAACACCGCCTTGTGCTCGGTCTTGACGGTGATGATGTGCTTGCCCTTGGTCTGGTAGAAATGCGCGGCGCCCTTGATCGCGAGGTTGTTGCTCTCGGTCGCGCCGGAAGTCCAGATGATCTCGCGCGGGTCGGCATTGACCAAGGCGGCGACCTGCTCGCGCGCCTCTTCGACCGCCTTTTCCGCGCTCCAGCCGTACATGTGGCTGCGCGACGCCGGGTTGCCGAACTGCTCGCGCAGGTACGGGATCATCTTGTCCGCCACGCGCGGATCGACCGGCGTGGTCGCCGAATAATCCATGTAGATCGGGAAGTGCGGCGCCCGGATCGTGTCCATCAGGCTCTTTTCCAGCGGTGCATTCATTTGATTCGCTCCATTCACGCCGCCACCTGCTGGTGACGGACCACGACGACATGTTGTTCAGCGGCGCTCGCGCCGCGCTGCCGGTCCGCGAGATCCTTCAGCGTGACCGAATCCAGGTATTCCACCATCTTCGCGTTCAGCGTCGACCACAGCTCGTGCGTCATGCAGCGGCCGTTGCCGTCGGCCGGCGCGCCGTGGCATTTCTCCTTGCCGCCGCACTGCGTCGCATCCAGCGGCTCGTCGACCGCGAGGATCACGTCGGCCACGCTGACTTCCGCCGCCGGCCGCGCCAGCCGGTAGCCGCCGCCGGGGCCGCGTACCGATTCGATGATCCCGTGCCGGCGCAGTTTCGCGAACAGCTGCTCCAGGTAGGACGGCGAAATGTCCTGACGCTCGCTGATGCCGGCCAGCGTCACCGGGCCCTGCTCGTCGCGCAGCGCCAAATCGATCATCGCGGTCACCGCGAAACGGCCTTTGGTGGTCAGTCGCATGTTGCCTCGAAGCCATGAAATGCCGGCGGTGATGCAGCGCGACATTCGTTGTCAAGTCAGACAAGGATTATAGCAAAACCCGAGTAAATTTGTCGGGTATTGGCGCACGCCGATACCCGCCGGCAGGGGAATTTAGGTGCGCTTGCGCAGCAGATGCATCGGCTTGAACAATTCCTGCATCACTGGATTGGCGATGAACGACAGGTTGTACGGGTGTTCGGAAATTGCCTTGGGGAAGCGCCCGAACGCTTCCAGCGACTTGAGCTGCTCGGCTACCTTTCCCCAGAGCACCAGCGTCGGCGGCGCTCCCTTACTGGACAGCAGCGCGTCCAGCACCTTGCCGATCAGCGGCTGCCAGGACTTCGCGTCCTTCAGCGGCGGCGTGTCGGGCCGGTAGACCAGAGACGCATTCAGCAGCAGGAAACCTTCGTCGAGCAGGTTCCGCTGCAGCTCGGCGCGGGTGCCGATCAGCGTCGAGTCCGGCGACTGCGCCTCGATGGCGATCGACGCGATCGCATCCCCACTCGTCTTTTCGGGCAGCAGCAATCCCTCGACGACCAGCAGCATCTTCATGAAGTTGCGCAGCGAGGTCGCGCGGTTGACCGGCTTCGACAGCCCCTTCTCCGACCACAGCGCATCGACCGCGCCGTCCATGAAGCAGACGCCGGTCGCGCTCTCGGGGCGCGGATACGGCCCCTCGCCGACCAGCACATAACGCACCGCGTCGAGCGGTTGTTCGAAGGCGGCGAACAGCCGGCCTTCGGTCGGCAGGTAGCCGGTTTTCTCCAGTCCCGGCAGGTAGGCGGGATCGGCCGCGGCCATTGCGGCCAGGCCGTTGCGCAGCACCGGCCGCCATGACGCGTCGGCGAGCGCCGTCGCATCGAGGATGGATTGCGGGATGCCGGCGGCGGGCGCGTTCGTCATGGCGCGGGAAGCGGATCAGCCGCCGACCAGCGGCACCACGTTGTCGGCGCCCGGCGTGCCGAACAACTGCTCCTTCAGGATGCGCAACTGGTCGCGCACCTGCGCCGCCTTCTCGAATTCCAGGTTCTTCGCGTGGTCGATCATCAGCTTTTCCAGCTTCTTGATCTCCTTGCTGACCTGCTTCTCGCTCATCGCGCCGTACTTCGCCTGCTCCTGCGCGACCTGCCGCTCGACGCGCTCCTCGTGCGGGTTGTAGACGCCGTCGATCAGTTCGCGGATCTCCTTGCGGATGCCCATCGGCGTGATGCCGTTACGAGTGTTGAACGCGATCTGCTTCTGCCGCCGGCGCTCGGTCTCGTCGATCGCCAGCCGCATCGAATCGGTCACCTTGTCGGCGTACAGGATCGCCATCCCGTTCAGGTTGCGTGCGGCGCGGCCGATGGTCTGGATCAGGCTGCGCTCCGAACGCAGGAAGCCTTCCTTGTCGGCGTCCAGGATCGCGACCAGCGAGACTTCCGGAATGTCCAGCCCCTCGCGCAGCAGGTTGATGCCGACCAGCACGTCGAACGTGCCGAGCCGCAGGTCGCGGATGATCTCGACCCGCTCGACGGTATCGATGTCGCTGTGCAGGTAGCGCACCTTGATGCCGTGGTCGCTCAGGTATTCGGTCAGCTGCTCGGCCATGCGCTTGGTCAGCGTCGTGACCAGCACGCGCTCGTTCTTCTTGATGCGCTCGTTGACTTCGGACATCAGGTCGTCGACCTGGGTCGAGGCGGGCCGGACCGAGATCTGCGGATCGACTAGGCCGGTCGGCCGCACCACCTGCTCGACCACCTGGTCGGCATGGTCGTTCTCGTAGGTCGACGGCGTGGCCGAGACGAAGACGGTCTGACGCATCTTGCTTTCGAACTCGTCGAAGCGCAGCGGCCGGTTGTCGAGCGCCGACGGCAGCCGGAAGCCGTAGTCGACCAGATTGGTCTTGCGCGCGCGGTCGCCGTTGTACATGCCCGAGAGCTGGCCGGTCAGCACGTGCGACTCGTCGAGGAACATCAGCGCGTCCTGCGGCAGGTAGTCGACCAGCGTCGGCGGCGGCTCGCCCGGTTTGGCGCCGGACAGGTGGCGCGAGTAGTTCTCGATGCCCTTCGTGAAGCCGATCTCGGCCATCATCTCCAGGTCGAAGCGGGTCCGCTGCTCCAGCCGCTGTTCCTCGATCAGCTTGTTTTCCTTGCGGAAGAACTCGAGCCGCTCGCGCAGCTCTTCCTTGATCGTCTCGATCGCGCGCAGCACGGTGGCGCGCGGCGTCACGTAATGCGAGCCGGGATAGACGGTGAAGCGCGGGATCTTCTGCCGCACGCGGCCGGTCAGCGGGTCGAACAGCTGCAGGCTTTCGATCTCGTCGTCGAACATCTCCACGCGCACCGCGAGTTCCGCGTGCTCGGCCGGGAAGATGTCGATCGTGTCGCCGCGCACGCGGAAGGTGCCGCGGCCGAAGTCGATCTCGTTGCGCGTGTACTGCATCTGGATCAGCCGCGCGATCACGTCGCGCTGGCTCACCTTGTCCTTGGCGCGCAGCGTCAGGATCATCTGGTGGTATTCGTTCGGATTGCCGATACCGTAGATCGCCGAAACGGTCGCCACGATCACCGTGTCGCGCCGCTCCATCAGCGACTTGGTGCACGACAGCCGCATCTGCTCGATGTGCTCGTTGATCGACGAGTCCTTCTCGATGAACAGGTCGCGCTGCGGCACGTAGGCTTCCGGCTGGTAATAGTCGTAGTAGCTGACGAAGTACTCGACCGCGTTGTGCGGGAAGAACTCGCGGAACTCGCTGTAGAGCTGCGCGGCCAGCGTCTTGTTCGGCGCGAACACGATCGCCGGGCGGCCGAGCCGCGCGATCACGTTGGCCATCGTGTAAGTCTTGCCGGAACCGGTGACGCCGAGCAGTGTCTGGAAGAAGAGGCCGTCTTCGACGCCCTCGACCAGTTTGGCGATCGCTTCCGGCTGGTCGCCGGCCGGCGGGAACGGCTGGTAGAGCTTGTA
>JBQCGO010000156.1:0-7637 GCA_051955575.1 Burkholderiaceae bacterium | reverse complement strand
ACCGCGAACTTCCGCGAAGGCCTGAACGTGCTGCAGTACTTCATCTCGACGCACGGCGCCCGTAAGGGTCTGGCCGACACCGCGCTGAAGACCGCGAACTCCGGCTACCTGACACGCCGCCTGGTCGACGTGACCCAGGATCTGGTCGTCATCGAAGACGATTGCGGCACCGTCAACGGCGCGTCGATGAAAGCGCTGGTCGAGGGCGGCGAAGTGATCGAGGCGCTGCGCGACCGGATTCTCGGCCGCGTCGCGGCGACCGACATCGTCAACCCGGAAAACCAGGAGACGCTGTACGAGGCCGGCACGCTGCTGGACGAGGACGCGGTTGAAGAGATCGAGCGCCTCGGCATCGACGAGGTGAAGGTGCGCACGCCGCTGACCTGCGACACCCGCTACGGCCTGTGCGCGAAATGCTACGGCCGCGACCTCGGCCGCGGCTCGCTGGTCAATGCCGGCGAGGCGGTCGGCGTGATCGCCGCCCAGTCGATCGGCGAACCGGGCACGCAGCTGACGATGCGGACCTTCCACATCGGCGGCGCGGCATCCCGCGCGGCGGTCGCCTCGTCGGTGGAAGCCAAGTCGAACGGCACCGTCCGTTTCACCGCGGCGATGCGCTACGTCACCAACGGCAAGGGCGACCAGATCGTGATTTCGCGTTCCGGCGAAGTTCTGATCACCGACGACCATGGCCGCGAGCGCGAGCGCCACAAGGTGCCGTACGGCGCGACGCTGATCGTCAAGGACGGCATGGCCATCAAGGCCGGCACCGCGCTGGCCACCTGGGATCCGCTGACCCGCCCGATCATCACCGAGTACGCAGGTACCGTGCGGTTCGAGAACGTTGAGGAAGGCTCGACGGTGGCGCGTCAGGTCGACGAAGTTACCGGCCTGTCGACCCTGGTGGTGATCGATGCCAAACGCCGCGTATCGAGTTCCAAGACTGTGCGGCCGCAGGTCAAGCTGCTGAACGACCAGGGCGAGGAAGTGAAGATCGCCGGCACTGAGCATTCGGTGACGATCGGCTTCCAGGTCGGCGCGCTGATCACCGTCAAGGACGGCCAGCAGGTCACCGTCGGCGAAGTGCTCGCGCGCATCCCGACCGAGTCGCAGAAGACGCGCGACATCACCGGCGGTCTGCCGCGGGTGGCCGAGCTGTTCGAGGCGCGTTCGCCGAAGGACGCCGGCATGCTGGCGGAAGTCACCGGCACGGTCGCGTTCGGCAAGGAGACCAAGGGCAAGCAGCGCCTGGAAATCACCGACATGGAAGGCACCAAGTACGAGTTCCTGATTCCGAAGGACAAGCAGGTGCTGGTGCACGACGGCCAGGTGGTGAACAAGGGCGAGATGATCGTCGACGGCCCGGCGGATCCGCAGGACATCCTGCGCCTGCTCGGCATCGAGGCGCTGGCGCGCTACATCGTCGACGAGGTGCAGGACGTCTACCGTCTGCAGGGCGTGAAGATCAACGACAAGCACATCGAAGTGATCGTGCGCCAGATGCTGCGCCGCGTGCAGGTGGTCGATCCGGGCGATGCGAACTACATCACCGGCGAGCAGGTCGAGCGCTCCGAACTGCTCGACGAGAACGATCGCGTGATCGCCGAGAACAAGATTCCGGCGACCTACGACAACGTGCTGCTCGGCATCACCAAGGCGTCGCTGTCGACCGATTCGTTCATCTCCGCGGCCTCGTTCCAGGAAACGACTCGCGTGCTGACCGAAGCGGCGATCATGGGCAAGAAGGACGGCCTGCGCGGCCTGAAGGAAAACGTCATCGTCGGCCGCCTGATTCCGGCGGGCACCGGCCTGGCGTACCACCGCGCGCGCAAGGAAAAGGACAACTGGGAAGCCGAGGAGCGCCTGGCGCTGCTGCAGGCGGAACAGCAGTCCATGGCTGCGCAGCAGGACGCCTCGGCCGAGGAAGCGATGGGATCGCAGGAAGGCGGCGACGCCTGATCGCCGGGTTTTCCACCGTCGCATTGAAACGGCACCGGTTTTCCGGTGCCGTTTTTTTTCGTCCGCGTTTGGCCTTCTTTCGCGCGGTTCGGCGACGTTACTTGCGCTGCGCGAGCGGCTTGCCGCGGTCGATCACTTCGTGGCAATCGCCGCGCAGCGTGGCGTTGTCGTAATCGGTCCAGCCGTAGCTGTCGACGTAGCGCTTGTGCGGCCGGAAGGCGTCGCTGAAGATACTACGATCCAGCTGTTGCGTCGGAAAGCGGATGTCCGACAGGTCGAGCAGAGAGGGGAACACGTTCGAGGTCGACAGCCTGGCGTCGCGATGCCGCAGCAATTGGGCAACCTTGGATGGAAACGCTTCCCGATAGCGGTCCGACACCCAGGTGAGCGCCGGCACGTGGAATTCGTATTGCGTGTTGTGGCCGTGGAACGCCAGCCGGCAACTGCCGTCGTACAGCGTCTGGCCGTGATCGGCGACGTAGAACATCGACGTCATCTCCGCGCGCGCCTTCAGCGCATCGATCACCTGCGCCAGGAACCAGTCGGTGTACAGGATCGAATCGTCGTAGCTGTTGTTCAACCGTTCCTTGATCGCCAAGTCGGTGTACGCCGGATGGTCGACGCCGCGCAGCGACGGCCGCCAGCGGTCGAACGCCGCCGGATAGCGTTCGCTGTAGTTCCAGTGGCTGCCCAGCGTGTGCAGCACGATCAGCTTCTTCCGCGCAGGATCGGCCAGCGCCTGCCGCAGCGGCGCCAGCAGCGCGTCGTCGCGGCTGGCGCCGGCCGACAGGCTGCCGAGATTGACGAAGCGCTTCACGTCGGCCTCGTCCGCGTAGACCGACACCGGCGTGTCGAACTTCCCGAACGACATCTGGTTCGACAGCCACCAGGTCTTGAATCCCGCCTCCCGATAGGCGCTCAGGAACGAGCGCTCGGAAAATCCCGGGATCAGCGATTCCTGTACCGGCTTGCGCGTGACGATCAGCGGTACCGACAGCCGCGTCGCCGACACCGGCGTCACCATGTCGCGCAGGCTCACCAGGTTCGGTTCCCGGGCCAGCAGCGGCGTCGTGTCGCGGCCGTAGCCGTTCAGCCCCCAGCGGTCGTAGCGGGACGATTCGCCGATCACCATGACGACCGTCTGCGGATCCTCCGCATGGCTCGCCTGCGTTGCCCCGAAGCGGAACGCCGCGCTTTCGGCGGACAGGCGCGCCAGGTATTCGCGTTCCTTCCATGCCTGGTAGACCGGCACGGCGAGGCCGAACGGCCAGGTCGCGCCGAACCGGTCGGCCTCGTCGGAGTTCTCCAGTCTCGTCAGCGCATTTTGCCACCACGACCGCGCAGGAGTCGTCGACGCCGCAGTATCCGCGGCATTCGTTTTCACGCGCAGCAGTGCTGCGGGCGCCTGTTCCGGCACGACCGCCGATGGCGCGCCCGCGTCCGCTCTTGCCCAGACATCGATCGACGGGATGCCGCCGAACTGCGCCAGCCCGCCTGCCGAAAGGGCGAGGACGGCAGCAAGACGCGACCAGCCGCGCCAATCGAGCCGGTCGGTTCCGCGCGCTGCCCGCAAGCCTTGCCACCACCAGACCAGGGCCGTCAGCCAGACGAGCGCGGCGGCCAGTACTTTGCCCGACAGGAATTCCAGCGCTTCTTCCGGGCTGGTCTCCAGCAGGATGCCGAGGTGATGCGCCGACAGATCCTGCATGTAGTAGCGGCGCAAATAGAGTTGCAGCGGCAGCGCCAGGAAAGCGGGCAGCAGCAGCCAGTGGAAGCGCGCCGGCCGGCCGAACAGGGCCCACACCGCCAGCCACGCCGCTGCCTCACCGACGGCGATCGCAAGTGGATGGGCGACCGGCTGCCCGAGCACGAGCGGAAAGAACGGGACCGCCGACAGCGCCAGGTAGGTCAAGACAAGAAACGGCAATTGCCAGCGGAAGATCCGGTTCATTGGGGGTAAGGATCGGTTGCATGGCGCCGCATTGCGCCAAAGAAGCGGCGGCAAGCGGCCTTCGCCGCCTGCGACAGGGATACTGCAGCAGCGGACACCGCGATGCAAAGGGGCGAAGAGGGCCGTGCAACATCGCCACGCCGGATTCTAGCTTGTTGACTCCGCCGGAACCACGGTTTAGAATCGCCGGTTCTCGGTTTTAAGCTCTGCTGGGCTTATGCGTTCTTTGGTCTGTTGTTTCACTTCTCCAGTCCTCCAGCGCGCCCGCCTTTCATAGCGCCGATCCATGCGCCGTTTTTTCACGTAAGTCAGTCACGCTCCCGGGCAACCGTTTCCGGGGGTGATTATCAATGTCGTCCATTAGTTGGGTTTAAAAGATGCCAACCATCAATCAGTTGATCCGCCACCCGCGCGTATCGGCGCAGGTCAAGAGCAAGTCGCCGGCGCTGGAAAACAGCCCGCAGAAACGCGGCGTCTGCACCCGCGTCTACACCACGACGCCGAAAAAGCCGAACTCGGCGCTGCGTAAGGTCGCCAAGGTGCGACTGACCAACGGCTTCGAAGTCATTTCCTACATCGGCGGCGAAGGCCACAACCTGCAGGAGCACAGTGTCGTGCTGCTGCGCGGCGGCCGCGTGAAGGACTTGCCGGGCGTGCGCTACCACATGGTGCGCGGCTCGCTCGATACGCAGGGCGTCAAGGACCGCAAGCAGGCGCGCTCGAAGTACGGCGCCAAGCGCGCGAAAGCCGCAAAGAAATAAGCGTTTTCGCCGTCGCGCGGAACAGGTGTCGGCCCCGAACGGGTCGAGTAAGTGGGTGGCCAGGATGGCCGTCCGTGAGAGGCGGGTCAAGAACCTGCCCTCAACTGAAGATCGAAAGGAAGAGAAATGCCACGTCGTCGCGAAGTTCCCAAGCGGGAAATCCTCCCGGATCCCAAGTACGGCAACGTGGACGTTGCCAAGTTCGTCAACGTCCTGATGCTGTCGGGCAAGAAATCGGTCGCCGAGAACATCATCTACGGCGCGTTCGAGCACATCCAGTCCAAATCGGGCAAGGATCCGCTCGAAGTGTTTTCCGCCGCGATCAACAACTGCAAGCCGATGGTCGAAGTGAAGTCGCGCCGGGTCGGCGGCGCCAACTACCAGGTGCCGGTCGAAGTGCGTCCGGTGCGCCGGATGGCGCTGTCGATGCGCTGGTTGCGCGAAGCGGCCAACAAGCGCAGCGAGAAGTCGATGCCCCAGCGTCTGGGCGGCGAATTGATGGAAGCGGCCGAAGGCCGCGGCGGCGCGATGAAGCGGCGCGACGAAGTGCATCGCATGGCCGAGGCGAACAAGGCGTTTTCGCACTTCCGCTTCTGATGAAACGATGCGCGCTCCGCAACGGGGCTGCGCATCCTGCAAGCAACATCTGGTCGGGACCGGGCACATTTTCCAGGAAATGGCGCTCGGTTTTGTTCATTAAAAGGACTTAGGAATCAACATGGCACGCAAGACTCCCATCGAGCGCTATCGCAACATCGGCATTTCCGCGCACATCGATGCCGGCAAGACGACGACGACCGAGCGCATCCTGTTCTACACCGGCGTCAACCACAAGATCGGCGAGGTGCACGACGGCGCCGCGACGATGGACTGGATGGAGCAGGAACAGGAGCGCGGCATCACGATCACGTCGGCTGCCACCACCTGCTTCTGGAAGGGAATGGCGAACAACTTCCCCGAGCACCACATCAACATCATCGACACCCCGGGCCACGTCGACTTCACGATCGAAGTCGAGCGCTCGATGCGCGTGCTCGACGGCGCGTGCATGGTGTACTGCGCCGTGGGCGGCGTGCAACCGCAGTCGGAAACCGTCTGGCGTCAGGCCAACAAGTACGGCGTGCCGCGTCTGGCGTTCGTCAACAAGATGGACCGCACCGGCGCGAACTTCTTCAAGGTCTACGAGCAGATGCGCTCCCGCCTGAAAGCCAACCCGATCCCGGTCCAGGTGCCGATCGGCGCGGAAGAAAACTTCGAAGGCGTGGTCGACCTCGTCAAGATGAAGGCGATCTACTGGGATGATGCGACCCAAGGCATGAAGTTCGACTATCGCGACATCCCGGAAAACCTGAAGGCGACCGCCGCCGAATGGCGCGAGAAGATGGTCGAGGCCGCCGCCGAAGCCAACGAGGAACTGATGAACAAGTACCTCGAGGAAGGCGAGCTGACCGAAGCCGAAATCAAGATGGCGCTGCGCCAGCGCACCATCGCGGGCGAGATCGTCCCGATGATGTGCGGCACCGCGTTCAAGAACAAGGGTGTCCAGGCCATGCTCGACGCGGTCATCGAATACCTGCCGGCACCGACCGACATTCCGCCGGTCAAGGGACTGGGCGAGGACGAGCAGCCGCTCGAGCGCAAGGCCGACGACGCCGAGAAGTTTTCGGCGCTCGCGTTCAAGATCATGACCGACCCGTTCGTCGGCCAGCTGATCTTCTTCCGCGTCTATTCCGGCGTGGTGAACTCGGGTGACACGGTGTTCAACCCGGTCAAGGGCAAGAAAGAGCGCGTGGGCCGCATCCTGCAGATGCACGCGAACCAGCGCGAGGAAATCAAGGAAGTGCGCGCCGGCGACATCGCCGCGGCGGTCGGCCTGAAGGAAGCGACCACCGGCGACACGCTGTGCGACCCGTCCTCGATCATCACGCTCGAACGCATGGTGTTCCCGGAGCCGGTGATTTCGCAGGCCGTCGAGCCGAAGACCAAGCAGGACCAGGAAAAGATGGGCCTGGCGCTGAACCGCCTGGCGCAGGAAGATCCGTCGTTCCGCGTGAAGACCGACGAGGAGTCCGGCCAGACCATCATCTCCGGCATGGGCGAGCTGCACCTCGAGATCATCGTCGACCGGATGCGCCGCGAATTCGGCGTCGAGGCGACCGTCGGCAAGCCGCAGGTCGCGTACCGCGAGACGATCCGCAAGACCTGCGAAGAGATCGAAGGCAAGTTCGTCAAGCAGTCCGGCGGCCGCGGCCAGTACGGCCACGTGGTGCTGAAGATCGAGCCGCAGGAGCCGGGCAAGGGCTTCGAGTTCGTCGACGCGATCAAGGGCGGCGTGGTGCCGCGCGAGTACATCCCGGCGGTCGAGAAGGGCGTCGTCGATACCCTGCCGGCCGGCGTGATGGCGGGTTACCCGGTGGTCGACGTCAAGGTCACGCTGTTCTTCGGTTCGTACCACGACGTGGACTCGAACGAGAACGCGTTCCGGATGGCGGCCTCGATGGCGTTCAAGGACGGCTGCCGCAAGGCCAACCCGGTCATCCTCGAGCCGATGATGGCGGTCGAGGTCGAGACGCCGGAAGAGAAGATGGGCGACGTGATGGGCGACCTGTCGTCCCGCCGCGGCATGATCCAAGGCATGGACGACATCCCGGGCGGCGGCAAGACGATCCGCGCCGAAGTGCCGCTGTCGGAAATGTTCGGCTACTCGACCACGCTGCGTTCGCTGACCCAGGGTCGCGCGACGTACACGATGGAGTTCAAGCACTACTCGGAGGCGCCGAAGAACGTCGCCGACGCGATCGTGAGCGCGAAGTCCAAGTAATTTTTCTAGAAACGGTCGGGGGCAGGGGTATTCGGCAGACAAGCTGTCTCATAAACCCTGTCCCGCGATGAAGAGAATTGTTCTTTCCCAAGGAAAACCGAAATGGCAAAAGGCAAGTTTGAGCGGACGAAGCCGCACGTGAATG